>JANQNV010000176.1 GCA_028279425.1 Longimicrobiales bacterium
TCGAGGCCTCGGACGGGCGGCCGGTCGTGGTGCGCACCCCGGTGGCGGGCCGAGTGCTGCGCGTGCACGAGCAGAGCGACCGCGTCGTCGTGGCGGGTACCCCACTGCTCGACATCGCCGATGTCGGAGGGTTGGAGGTGGTCGACGACCTGCCGACCGAAGAGGCCGTGCGTGTGCGCCCGGGGGCGGCGATCGCCGTCCGGGGGTGGGGTGGCGACGGCGTCCTCACAGGACGCGTGCAGCGGGTGGAGCCGTCGGCCTTCACCGAAGTCTCGGCGCTGGGCGTGGAGGAGCAGCGGGTCAACGTGATCGGCGACCTGGATTCCCCTCCGCCCGAACTGGGAGACGGCTTCCGGCTGGAAGCCGAGATCGTGGTCTGGCAGGGCGCCGACGTGCTGACGGTGCCGACGCAGGCCCTCTTTCAGGACGCCTCGGGCTGGTCGGTGTACGTCGCCGACCAGGGAAGGGCGTCGATCCGACGGCTGACCCTTGGACGGCGCGGCGTGGCGCGGGCCGAGGTGATCGACGGCCTGGCCGAGGGCGACCGTGTCGTGCTGTATCCGTCCGACCTCGTCGGGGAGGGGGTCCGCATTCGGCAGCGCGGGAATTAGGTTCTCGGCCATGTGCACTCCTTCTCGCGGCTCGCGGCCGCTCACCGCCATCCTGCTTTCGGCCTGCGTCGTGACCGCCTGCGACGCCGGCGACCGTGCCCCGGTCGAACCCGGGATCTCCCTCGCCCTCGCCGAGTCTCGTGCGGCCTCGCTTTCGGAGGTCGCGTACGACGTATCCTTGCGGATCCCCGCGGCGCTCGATGCACGCGTCACCGGTGCGTCGACGTTGTCGTTCGTGTGGCAGGACGACGCCCAGCCGCTGGTGATCGACTTCATGGAGCCGCTCGACCGGGTCGAGGCGGTCGAAGTCAACGGGGCCGCCGTGGAGTGGGAGGCGGTCGCCGACCATCTCGTGGTGCCGACCAGCGAGCTGGTCTCGGGCGAGCGCAACGAGGTACGGCTGGCCTTTCGCGCGGGTGACGAGGCCCTGAACCGGTCCGAGGAGTTCCTCTACACGCTGTTCGTGCCGGACCGGGCGCACTTTTCGCTGCCCGTGTTCGACCAGCCGGATCTCAAGGCACGCGTCTCGTGGACCCTCACCGTTCCCGAGGGCTGGGTGGCCGTGGCGAACGGACCTGCGGTCGACGAGCCGCGGATCCCGCCCTCCGCCGCGGGGGAGGGGGTGCCCGACGAACTCATCGGGGCCGAAGCCGGCGAGCGCACGTACGTGTTCGCGCCTTCGCAGCCGATCGCGACCTACCTCATGGCGTTCGCAGCCGGTCGGTTCACGGTCGAGATGGCCGAGCGCGACGGTCGCCCGTACCGCATGTACCACCGCGAGCCCGACCCCGCGAAGGTGGCGCGAAACCGCGACGAGATCTTCGACCTGGTGGCGGGTTCGATGGCGTGGATGGAGGAGTACACGGGAATCCCGCACCCCTTCGCGAAACACGACATCGTCCTGATCCCCCCTTTCCAGTATGGCGGAATGGAGCACCCGGGGGCCGTGTTCTATCGCGCCGCCGCCCTCATGCTCGACGAGTCGGCGACGCAGCGCTCGCACCTCGGGCGGGCGTCGTTGATCGCCCACGAGACGGCCCACATGTGGTTCGGCGACCTCGTGACGATGAAGTGGTTCGACGATGTCTGGACGAAGGAGGTGTTCGCCAACTTCATGGCGGCCAAGATCGTGGAGCCCGCGTTCCCCGATATCGCCCACGACCTCCGGTTCATGCTCGCGCACCATCCGGCGGCCTACCGGATCGACCGGACCGCCGGAAGCAACGCGATCCGACAGCCCCTCGACAACCTTCGCGAGGCCGGGACGCTGTACGGTCCGATCATCTACCAGAAGGCCCCGATCGTCATGGCTCAGCTGGAGCAACGCGTCGGCGAGGAGGGGCTGCGTGCCGGGCTGCGGCGCTACCTGGAGACCTTCAGCTTCGACAACGCGACCTGGCCCGATCTGATCGAGATTCTCGACGGACCCACGCCCGACGACCTGGTGGCGTGGAGTCGAGTGTGGGTCGAGGAAGCGGGGCGCCCGACGGTGTTCGCCGACGTCGACACCCTCGCCGGGCCCCCCAGACCCGTGGTGCGGCAGTCGGACCCCACGGGGGAGGGCCGGCTGTGGCCTCAGCGGCTCGAACTCGTCGAACTGAGAGGGCTGCAGAGTCGCATCGCCGCCTCCCTCGATCTCCAGGAGCCCGAGGACACGTTCCCCCGCTGGGCCTCGGGCCGCGTTCCGCGTTGGGTACTCCCCAATGGGGGCGGCATGGAGTACGGGCTCTTCGTGTTGTCGGATGCCGCGCTCGGTCGACTTCTCGCCGACGTGGCCGGGATCCAGGACCCGCTCATGCGGGGGACGGCGTGGTTGGTGATCCAGGACGCGATGCTGGAAGGGCAGGTCGCACCCGACTCGGTGTTCTCCACGGCGCTCGAGGCGCTGGACCGGGAGTCCAACGAACAGCTCGTCGGGCTACTCGTGGGACTCTCGAACGAGATCTTCTGGCGCCTGCTCACCCCGGAACAGCGCGGGGGACGGGCCGACGCGTTGGAGGCGTCGATGTGGAACGGACTCCAACGCTCCGAGGTGGCGACGCTGCGCGCGACCTGGTTCAACGCCTGGCGGGGCGTGGTCTCGACCCCGGATGGGATCGAGCGACTGCGTCGCCTGTGGGGGGGTGACGAGGCGATCGACGGCGTGCCGCTGTCAGAAGCCGACCTCACGAGTATGGCGGCCACCCTTGCGGTCCTCGACCCCGAGCGAGCCGCGGAGACCCTCGATGCGCAGGAAGGCCGGATCGAGAACCCCGATCGCCTCGAGCGCTTCCGTTTCGTACGCCCCGCGCTCTCGCCCGACGATACCGACCGAGAGGACTGGTTCGCCGGGCTCGCCGACCCGGAGCGACGAGAGCGGGAACCGTGGGTCCTCGAGGGACTCGGCTACATCCATCACCCGATGCGACAGGAGCATGCGCGCGCCCTTCTCGCGACGGGTCTGGAGATGTTGCCCGAGATTCAGCGAACCGGCGACATCTTCTTCCCGGCCCGCTGGCTCGAGGCGTTGCTCGGCGGACACAATACCCCGGAGGCCGCCGAGATCGCCGTGGCGGCCGCGCGTGCCTCGGACGACCTGGGCCCCCGACTGCTCGGCAAGCTGCTTCAGTCCGCCGACGGAGTGGTGCGCGCGGCGGAGTTGACCTATGGGGCAGGGCCGGGTCTCGATGCCCTCGACGCCTTGAGGCCGAACGACGGAGATGGTGATGCGTAGAATCCGCGGAGTGGTGGCCGCGACCCTTCTGATCGGGGGCGCCGCATGCAGCCCACCCGATGCCCGGTCGACATACGAGGTGCCGCCCACCTCTCGCGCCGACGACGGGCTTCTGGAGAACGAGGACCTCCAACGGGTGGCGTCCGCCGCCGCACGGCGAGACGGGGCCGCGCTGAGAACGGCCCTCACGTCAGACGACCCGCTCGTGCGAGCCCGTGCGGCCTTCGCCATGGCGAGTCTGCGCGATATCGGTGCGGCACCCGAGCTACGGGTGCTTCTCTCGGACGAAGACCCGCGGGTGCGCGCCGATGCGGCCTTCGCGCTGGCGCACTACTCGGGCGCCGCCGACTCTGGAGATCAGCTGGTCGACCTGCTGGAGCGGGAAACCGATCCGGTGGTGCGGGCGGCGATGATCGATGCGCTCGGCAAGGCCGGCTACAGCCGGTCTCTTCCCGTCCTTCTCACCCTCCAGGGCGATGATCGGGCCGCCGCGACGCTGGCTCTCTCGCGCGCCGTGATTCGCGGTGCCGCACCGGCCACCACCCTCGATACGCTGGCGGTGCGTGCGACCGATCCGGATCCCCTGATCCGACGCAATGCGGTGTACTTCGTGGAACGCACGCGGGACCCCATGCAGTGGATCAGCGTGCGCCGGACCCTTCGAAACGCGCTCGACTCGCTCCCGGACGACGACCTCGCGGCCATGTCGATCGTGGCGGGGATCGGCCGGAGATTCGATGTCTTCACCCTGCCGCGCATCATCGACCGGGCGCGGAACGCCACCGACTGGCGCGTGCGGGTCAACGCGCTGGCGGCCCTGGAGGGGATGGGGCTGGGCGAGGATCGGCTCCTCACCCTGCTGGAGGGGCTCGAAGACCCGTCCCATCATGTGCGCGAGACGGCGGCGGCGACCCTCGCCACGAGCCCGCCCGACCCCGACGTTCAGGCGGTGTTGCTCACGTGGGCGGAGGAGCATCCCGACGATCTCGTGGCCCGCGCCATCGTGCTCACTCTCCTCGCTCAGGCGGGCAATCCGGAGCCGCTGCTCGAGTGGGTGCGGGGTCTGGCGCTGGACGACGGGCCCGGGTGGAGCGTCGCCATTCCCTCGCTCGCCCGCACGGGAGGCGCCGAGCCACTCGACGAGCTGGTGCGTGCCTCCGGCTCCACGACGCTGCGGGTCGCACGGGAGGCCGCCGAGACGCTCCTGCAGCGCATCGAAGAAACCGAGGAGTTCGCTGGCCCGGCCGCCACGATGGCGTTGCTCGAGCGCGCGGTCGCCGGCGCGAATCCGGAGGTGCTGGACGGGTTCGAGCGGGCGCTGGCGATCCGACGGGGCGATGTCGACCCCGCCGAGCCTCCAGCGGCGGACTCGGCGATCGTCTCCGAAGACGACGTCGTCGATCCGAACGAGGAGGCCATCTTCGAGATCGATTGGGCCGAGCTCGGCGCGCTGGGTGCTCGGCCGCAGCTCGGCTTCGAGACCGATGTGGGCACGATCGTGCTCGAGCTCTCCGCCGACCAGGCTCCCCTCACGGTGCAGCGGATCGCCCGACTCGCCCGAGACGGCCGCTTCGACGGCGTCCCGTTCCACCGGGTCGTCGCCAACTTCGTGGCTCAGGGGGGCGACCTGGCGCGAGGGTCGTCGCCCTCGCCCCCCGCCGGCCCACTCCGCAGCGAGATCACGCGCATCCCGTTCGAGCGGGGCGTCATCGGAATGGCCAACACGGGCTCGCTCGACACGGAGTCGACCCAGTTCTTCATCACCCACGACCGGAAGCCGCACCTCGACGGAGGCTACACGAGCTTCGGCTGGGTGGTCGACGGGATGGACGTCGTCGACCGACTCCAGCCCTACCATCGGATCGTGTCGACCTGGATGCGCGAAGGGTCGTAGGCCCGCGCCGCACCGGCGAATCGGCGGCGTTCGCACTTTCTGACACTAAACGCTGTTCCACACCGTAGGGGGCACCGGGCATTGATGCCGCTGCGGCTCGTGTTTACAGTGTTAACATGCCAGAACAACGCGAAAAAATCCTGGAAGAAGCCTGCTCCCTGTTCCTTCGCGACGGGTTGGACGGCTTTTCGATGCGGAAGCTCGCCCGCGCCGTCGGCGTAACCGCGCCCGCGCTCTACCGACACTTCGAGAGCAAGGAAGCGCTGCTCCACGACGTGCTCGGCGAGGCGTATCGTCGCCTGTCGCACCAACTGTACCAGGCGCTGGAAGGGGTGACCCCGTGGGAGCGGATGCGACTCGCCGGTCGGGGGTACGTGACCTTCGCCATCGAGAACCCCCGTCTCTACGACGCTCTGTTCGCCTCGCCCGAACTGGTCGGTCTCGCCGACATCCCCGACGAGGTGGAGGCGCAGGGATGCGCGATCGGCCGCTTCTGGAACGACCGTATTCGCGAGTGCATGGACGCCGGCATCCTGGGTCCGGGCGACCCGGAGGAGGTCGGGCTCACGATGTGGGGCCACGCCCATGGGCTGATCACCCTCTACCAACGGGGACTCCTGATGCCCGGCGGACAGGCCGACACCGAGACCTTCCTCGAGATCTACCGGGCGTCGGTCGATCGGATGCTCCACGGTGTGGGGGGACCGCTGCACGACGTGGCTCGCCCGACCGAAGTCCCTGCGGCCTCGGTGAACTGACTTCGACGTGAACGTGAAACGACGCGAGGATGTGGTGAATAGATCGAACGACGGCGGCCGAACGGCGAGCCGGACGATCGCGCGCCCGGGCAAACGCTGGGCGGCCGTGACGGTGGCGGTGGCGGTCGGGCTGGTGGCAGTCCGACCCGTGGCGGCGCAGACCGGCGGCCCCCTCACCCTCGAGGCCGCCGTGAGAGGCGCCCTCGACGGAAGCCCTCAGCTGCGGGCCGCGGAGTTCGGCCTCGAGGAGGCCAACGAGCAGGTCAGCGAGGCGTGGGGCAACGTGTACCCTTCGCTCGACCTTGCGACGACCTACACGCGCAACCTGTCTCCGCTGCTCAACTTCCTTCCGGCCAACATCTTCGACCCCACGGCCGATCCGGGTGATCTGATTCCGGTCCAGTTCGGGGCCGACAACACGTGGCAGCTCACGATCAACCTCGAGCAGCCGCTCTTCAATGCCGCGGCCTTCATCGGGGTCGGTGCCGCGGGGCGCTTCCAGGCGCTCCAGGAGGAGGCCGTTCGCGGAGAGGCCCAGGTGGTCGTGACTCGGGTGCGCGAAGCGTTCTACGGGCTGTTGCTCGCACAGGAACAGGCGCGACTCACGGAGAACTCCGTCCGTCGGGTACGCGAGAGCCTCGGGGAAACGCAGGCCCTCAATCGAGCCGGGCTCGCGTCGGACTACGACGTGCTCCGACTCGAAGTGGAACTCGCCAACCTCGAGCCCAACCTCCGGCGGGCACAGAACGCCGTCCTCCAGGGCCGTCGCCAGCTCGGGATCGACCTGGGACTCGGCGATGCCGACACGGAGGCGCTCCGGGTCGTGGGTACGCTGGCCGACTTCGATCTCGACGATCTCGCGGCCAACAGCCCCGCCAACCGCGATATCCTCGCCTTCGTCGGCGTACCGTGGGACGCGCCTCCCGAGGTGCCCGACCTGGTCGAGACGCGCTCCGACGTACGCCAGCTCGAGCTGACCGAGAGCTTGCGCAAGACCGAGATGCGTCTCGAACAGGTGGAATACCTGCCCAAGCTGTCGTTTTTCGGGCAGTACGGGATCAACAGTCAGCAGAATGGCAGCCCTGAGTTCTTCGGCGCGCCGAGGGCGTACACGCGCAACATCGGCCTTCAGTTCACGCTCCCGATCTTCCAGGGTCTTCAGCGCGACGCGCGGGTCGATCAGAAGCGGGCCGTGCTCCGCCGGGCCGAGACGGAGACCGAGCTGGCGCGGAGCCAGGGCGCGGCCGAGCTGCGCTCGTTCTTCGAGCAGGCCGACGAGGCGCGTGCCCGGGCGCAAGGGCAGGGCCGGGCGGTCGAGCAGGCAGCGCGCGGGTTCGACATTGCGCGCGCGCAGTACCGAGAAGGGCTCGGCTCGCAGCTGGAGTTGACCGATGCCGAGGTCGCCCTGCGCCAGAGCGAATTCAACTATGCGCAGGCGGTGTACGACTTTCTCGTGGCTCGGGCGAGGCTCGATGCCGCGGCGGGACGGGTGCCCCTGGTCGGGGAGCGCCTCGGAGGTGACGACGATGCGTGATCAACAGCGAGAAGATCGAAGCATGATGACGATAGAGCGTGGGATCCGTGGAGTAGCCCTGGCCTTCGGTCTCGGTCTGCTGAGTGCCTGTGGCGGCGACGCCGAAGCCGGCGATGCCGCCGACGTGACCGAGGAGCCGACCGCCTTCACGAGGGTGATCAACGTCGAGGTCGAAGCCGTCGTCCCCGAGACCTTCGTGGAGCGGATCCGTCTCACGGGTACCGTCGAGGCCAATCGCGACGTCACGGTGTCCGCCGAGGAGTCGGGCACCATCGTCGAGTTGCTCGTCGAGAAGGGCGAGCGGGTCTCGGCTGGGGATTCGATCCTGCGCATCGACGACCGTCTTCTGAGGGCGCAGTTCGAGGAGGCCCAGGCCAGGGCGGCCCTCGCCGCGGAAACGTGGGAGCGTCGCAAGCGGCTGTGGGAAGAAGACCGCGTCGGATCCGAACTCGCCTACCTGGAGGCTCGCTACGCCTCCGAGCAGGCCGCCGCGAGTCTCGCGACTCTCGAGCGGCGGCTCGAGCGCACCGTGGTGTTGGCCCCGATCGAAGGCGTTCTCGACGACCGGATGGTCGAACTCGGCGCCCTCGTTTCGCCTGGCACCCCTGTCGCGCGTATCGTCGACCTCGACCCCGTCAAGGTCGTGGGCGGTGTGCCCGAGCGCTTCGCGGCCGACGTCCGTCGCGGGTCGCGGGCGACGGTTCGCTTCGACGTCCTGCCCGACCGGGAGTTCGAAGGGCGGGTGGGTTTCGTGGGAGCCGCCGTCGATGCCCGCACGCGCACCTTTCCCGTCGAGCTGGTGTTTCGTAATCCGGGGGGAGTGGTCAAGCCCGAGATGGTGGCCAACATCTCGGTGGAGCGCCGCTCCTTCGACGACGCGATCGTGGTCGACCAGGACGCGATCGTGCGGAAGGCCGACGGGTACGCGGTGTTCGTCATCGGCGAAGACGCCGAGGGCCCGCGGGCCGAGGTGCGACAGGTCGAGATCGGTGCGTCGCAGAGCGACCGGGTCGTGATCGAATCGGGCGTCGAGCCCGGGGATCGACTGGTCGTGGTCGGGCAGCAGCAGGTGGCCGACGGAGATCGAGTGAGAATCGTGGGGGGAGGTGACCGATGACGGACCGACGCGACCTGGACGGGCGCGACGAGGAGCTACCGCTCGACGACCCGGGCTTCTTGATGCGCTTCAAGGAGTTCGGCCCGACCTCGTTCGCGGTGGATCACAGCACCAGCATGGTGGTTCTGCTCGTGATCATCGGGATCATGGGGCTGGTGTCGTACCGCTCGACTCCCAAGGAGTCGTTTCCGGAGATCGAGATCCCCATGATCGCGGTCACCACGGTCTATCCGGGGGTGTCGCCCGCCGACATGGAGTCGCTCGTCACGCGGCCGCTCGAGGACGAACTCAGTACGATCTCGGAGATCAAGGAGCTGACCTCCTCGTCGCCGGAAGGGGTGTCGAGTGTGGTGGCGGAGTTCGAGACCACCGTCGACATGGAGGACGCGCTCCAGAAGGTGCGGGAGAAGGTCGATCTCGCGAAGCCTGAACTGCCCGATGAGGCCGAAGAGCCGATCGTGTCGGAGTTCGACTTCTCGGAAGTCCCGATCATGCAGGTGAACCTCTCGGGTGAGTATGGGCTCGTGCGGCTGAAGGACATTGCCGACGACCTGCAGGACCGACTCGAGCAGATTCCCGAGGTGTTGCGGGTCGATGTGCGCGGCGGCCTCGAGCGTGAGGTACAGGTCGATGTCGACCTGCCCAAGCTCCAGTTCTACGGCCTCGCGATCGGCGACGTGATCGATGCCATCGCGACCGAAAACGTCAACATCCCCGGCGGTTCGATCGATGTGGGCCGCTCCAAGTACCTCGTGCGCGTCGACGGAGAGTTCGAGGAGCCCTCGCTCATCGAGGACCTCGTCGTCACGGCCGAGGCCGGCGCCCCGGTCTACGTTCGCGACGTCGCCTCCGTGGATTTCGGCTTCGCGGAGCGCGAGAGCTACGCCCGCCTGGACGGCAGCCCGGTCCTCACGCTCGAC
This sequence comes from Longimicrobiales bacterium, assembly GCA_028279425.1. Classification (GTDB taxonomy): domain Bacteria; phylum Gemmatimonadota; class Gemmatimonadetes; order Longimicrobiales; family Gaopeijiaceae; genus Gaopeijia. Next base: position 9,548 of record JANQNV010000176.1, read on the forward strand.
GTCATCAAGCGTTCGGGTGTGAACCTCATCGCCACGGCTGACCAGGTGAAGGCCGCGCTCGACGAATTCGAACCTCTGTTCCCGCCGACCACCGTCGTGAAGATCACCGGCGATCAGTCGACCGACATCGTGATGATGGTGAGCTCGCTCGAGAACAACATCATTTCCGGGCTCCTGCTGATCGTCGCGGTCCTGCTCTTCTTCCTGGGGTTGGCCAACTCGGGCTTCGTGGCCGTGTCGATCCCGTCGTCGATGCTGCTGAGCTTCATCGTACTGAACCTCATGGGGATCAGCATGAACATGGTGGTGCTGTTCAGCTTGATCCTCGCGCTCGGCATGCTGGTCGACAACGCGATCGTGGTGGTCGAGAACATCTACCGCTACATGGAAGAAGGTTGGGACGGGCCGTGGGCGGCCAAGAAGGCGACGGGAGAAGTGGCGGTGCCCGTCATCGCCTCGACGGCCACCACGCTCGGGGCCTTCGCGCCGCTGATCTTCTGGCCCGGCGTGACCGGTGAATTCATGGGCTACCTGCCCAAGACGCTCATCGTCACCCTGACGAGTTCGCTGTTCGTCGCGCTTGTGATCGTGCCGGTGTTGTGCGCGCTGTTCATGAAGGTCGACGGGGAGCGTCGGCCGATGACGCGGGCCGCCCGGTTCGCGCTGATCGGGGGTTCGGCGTTCGCGCTGATCGCGGTGGCGGGTGCGAACCCGCTCACGGCCGGGCTCCTGCTGGTGACTGCGGTCGCCGTGTGGGCGCTCTATCGCTTCGTGCTGGCCTCCGCATCGGTGGCGTTCCAGGAGCGAACGGTGCCCGCCATGCTGAGCGGCTACGAGCGGCAGCTGCGGTGGGCCCTCGACCACCGGTGGACCGTGGTCGCCGGCTCGGTCGCCGTGCTCATGGTGACCGTCGCCGCCTTCACGCAGTTCAATTCGGGCGTCGAGTACTTCCCCGAAGACATCCCGCCGAAGCAGGTGTTCGTCGACGTCGAGCTGCCCATCGGCTCCCGGGCCGACGCGACAGATGAGATCGTCGAGCGCCTCGAGCAGGAGCTCCTGTCGGTCGGGGGACGCGGCGATTGGAAGAGCACGGTCGCCACGAGCGGGGGTGGGGGCACGAGTGGCGGGATGGACATGTCCGGCCAGGGCGGTCCCGCGGGCCCCAACGCCGGTCGTGTGACGCTCAGCTACGTCGACTTCCAGGACCGGCAGTTCGACGGGTTCGAGACGCTCGCCTGGATGCAGGCCAACATCGGCACCGAGATTGCCGGAGCCGAGATCACGGTCGAGCAGCTTCAGGAGGGGGTGCCGACGGGCGCGCCGGTCAACATCGAGATCTCGGGTGAAGACCCGGATCAGCTCGAGGCGTTGAGCGACCGGGTGCTCGAGATCCTTCGCGGCGACGCGATCATCCAGAAGCTGGTCGGCCTCGAGAGCGATCTCGACGCGGCGCGGCCGGAGCTGGCCGTCGCGGTGGACCGCGAGAATGCGGCCCTCTACGACCTGTCGACGTCCGATGTCGGACGGGCGATCCGGGGTGCGATCCAGGGCATCGAGGCGGCGAAGTACCGCACCGGCAGCGACGAGTACGACATCATCGTGCGGCTCGCCCCCGAATACAGGAGGGAGCTGGATCAGCTGTCCGAGCTGACCGTCATGGCCGACGGCGGCCGGCAGATCCCTCTGTCGTCGGTGGCCGACTGGAGCGTGGGCGACGGGTACGGCACGATTCGTCGCAAGGACCAGGAGCGGATGGCCACGATCTCGTCGGATGTCGCGGCGGGGCTCAACAGCAACGCGGTGCTCGCCGAGGTGCAGGGTGTGCTGGGCGAATTTGCCGCGACCGAACTTCCGCCGGGCTACAAGATCGAGTACACGGGCGAGCAGCAGGATCAGAACGAGGCCCAGGAGTTCCTGGGCGGAGCCTTCCTGACCGCCCTGCTGCTGATTGCATTCATCCTGATCAGCCAGTTCAACTCGGTGGTCAAGCCGGTCATCATCATGACGTCGGTGATGATGTCGACCGGAGGGGTCCTCCTGGGGCTGATGGTGTTCCGCATGCCGTTCGGCGTCATCATGACCGGCGTCGGCATCATCTCTCTGGCCGGCATCGTCGTGAACAACGCGATCGTGCTGATCGACTACATCGACATCCTCCGGGAGCGCGATGGGATGGATCGTCGTGAGGCGCTCGTTCAGGGCGGCCGCACGCGATTCCGACCGGTGGTGCTCACGGCGACCACCACGGCGTTGGGTCTGGTGCCTCTGGCGGTCGGACTCAACTTCGACTTCTTCGGGCTCTTTTCGTCGCTTTCTCCCGAGCTGTACTGGGGGGGTGAACAGGCGGCCTGGTGGGGACCGATGGCCGTGGCGGTGATCGTGGGGATCATCTTCGCAACCTTCCTGACCCTGGTACTGGTCCCCGTGATGTACTCGCTGCTCGACGACTTCACCGAGTCGATGAAGCGCTTCTTCGTGTCGAGCGATCCGGAGTCGGACGGCGGCGATGGCCCGGGCGCACCCGATTCCGATCGGGAGCCGGCCCGAACGCCCGCGCGCCCCCCGGTGCGTGTGCCCGAGCCGGCCGAGGTCTTCCGGACCGGGGGTGGCGCCCTGCGGCCGAGACCGGAGGCCGGCTGAGCAGCCCCTCCGAGGCGTCTCCCCGGCGTGAAGCGCGAGCCCGTCGTCCCCCTCCGGGGCGGCGGGCTCGTACGATCGGGGTCAGCGCAGGCGCGCCACTCCGTCGACATCGTCGGGGATGCCGACCCCGAGGAGGGCGGCGAGGGTCGGCGCCACATCGACCGTGGCGGCACGTTCGCCGTAGACACCCGCGGTGACGCCCGCTCCGTACACGATGAAGGGCACCCATCGATCGTAGTGGTAGGGGCTGCCGTGGCCGGTTCCGAAGTCGCCGTCGTAGGTGCCTTCCCGCAGGCGCACGACCACGTCGAGCCCGGGGAAGCTCGGCACGCGATCTTCCACGAAGCTGTTGCGGAAGAGCGTGGTGAACGAATCGGCCGGGGCGTCGGTGCGAAGGGTGCGGAAGGGGTAGGCGTCGGCGACGATGTCGAGGGTGCGGAGTGCTTCGGCGGCCGCCTCGCCCCCGTCGGTGACGTCGATGCCGGCCAGCGCCGCGTCGACCGCGGCGAGGTCGGCCTCGAGCAGCCGCATCCCGGGCCCCGACGGGCCGGTGCCCGTGCCGGGCAGGTCGACGACGCCGTGATCGGACGACAGCACCAGCGTCCACTGTCCTTCACCCACGGCGGCGTCCAGCGCGTCCATGAGCGTCGCGAGTTCCCGGTCCAGGTGGAGCAGGTTGTCGAGCTGCTCCAGCGAAAGGGGGCCGAAGGTGCGTCCGACCCCGTCGGTGGCCGAATACGAGAGGGTGAGCAGGTCGAGCGATCCGCGTCGACCCAAGGCGAGAGATTCCAGAGCGGCTGCGGCGAGCGCCGTGACCGCCGCGTCGGAGGGGGGCGCGTTTTCGAGCCAGTCGCCCCAGGCGCCTCGGTCGTACATGTCGACCTCGGCGTGGGCCCGGTGGGGGAAGGTCGTATGCGTACCGTCGGCCTCACCGGGGTGCTCGTCGCGGCGAGCTCGCTCGACGGCGCCGTCGGGTCCCGACCACACCCAGAGGGTGTCCCCCCAGAGATCCGGGGTCAGTCGCGCGTTGGCATCGCGCACCCAGTCGGGCAAGGCGTCGCGGTAGTACGTGCTCGTCGTGAAGCCGCCGACGCCGTCTTCGAGAGCGAGCCAGTAGACGTCGCGAGCGCCGTGGCCCGCCAACGGAATCGCCCCGCGGTCCTTGCCGGAAATCCCGACGACCCGGGCGTCGGGGTCGGCCGCCCGGAACCAGTCCCCGATCCCGTCCGTGCGGAGGTGTGCGGGCGACCGCCCCGGGAGGCCGGGATCGGCGAGGACGTCGACCGTCGTGTCGCCTACCGCGTAGACGGACCGCCAGGAGTCGCCCGTCTTCTCGAACCAGCGGTTCCCTGCGATGCCGTGGTGGCGGGGCATCCGGCCCGTCGCGATGGTGGCGTGTCCCGGCGCGGTGTGGGTCGCCGCGTGGTCGTGCGTCGTATTGGTGAAGACCGCCCCTCCGTCGAGGAGCCGCCGGAACCCGCCCGTGAAGAGGTCGTCGTATCGGGCGAGGAGGTCGCCGCGCAGCTGGTCGACCACGACGATCACGCCGAGCGAGGGGCCGTCGGGCACCCCATCGCCGAGGGGCGGGCCGGCCTCGCCGCAGGCGCTGGACGTCAGGGATGCGATGAGAATGCCCGACAACGCGGGCAGAGTGCGGCGCATGCGGTTCGATCTCCTGGGACGGTTGGTACGGATCGGCGGTGCAGGGGCAGCGTCCGACGTAAGGGAGGGCACCCCGGAGCGACACGAGCGTACCAGTGCGGAGCCTCCTCACCTCGCACGTCTCGGCCCGCACGGAGAGTCACGCCACGGTCGACCCGGCTCGAGCCGACATTCAACACGAGCACCCTCATGAAGCTACCGCACCGCCCGGCCCTGCGCGCAACCGCTGCGTCGATCGCCGCGGCCGTCTCGGTAGGGTGCGGCGCGCCCATGGCGTGGAATCACCTCGGGGGCGAGGTGGTCGCCGAGCAGGGGGTCTACGAGGCGGTCGTGCGTTACGTCCACCTGTACTACGACGCCCCGGAGTGGAATCCGTCGCCCGCCGGGTGGTGTCTGGCGGTCGGGCGCCGCGCGGGGATCGCCGCCGCCGGCCGCGATGGATCCGACGACAGCCTCTGGGCACCGTCGTTGCGCCTCCTGAATCAGCTCTCCGACCTCAGTCCGCCCGTCCTCCCGGTGCAAGATTGCGCGACGCTCGACGGTGAAGAGCGGGTGCGCGAGACCGGTGAGCGCGCGATCGTGATCGCTCTTTCACATCCCTTCTGGGAGAGTCCGGAGTTCGCGCGGGTGTTGGTGAACACGCGGCAGGACCCGAGGGCGTTCAACCGGTTCGACTGCCGAGTGTCGCGGACCATGGAGGGATGGTCCGTGAACGAGTGCGTATGATCGCCGGGTGGGAGTGGGCGCTGGGCGCCGCCGTGGGCATCACGACGCTCGTGTGGGTCATCTCGCTGTTCGCGCGGGACGCCTCGCTGATCGACTTGTTCTGGGGTCCGCTGTTCGCCGCACAGGGGTGGGTGTACCGCTGGCGTAGTGACGATGCGGGGCTCGCCTCGCTCCTCGCGGTCGTGATCGTGACGGCGTGGGCGATCCGCCTCACGGTGCACCTGGCCCGGCGGAACCTCGGAAAGGGAGAGGACCCGCGATACGCGGCGATGCGTGCGGCCGGGGGACCCTCGTGGCCCATGCGCTCCCTCGTCACCGTGTTCTGGCTGCAGGCGGGGCTGTCGTGGGTGGTCGCTCTGCCTCTCGCCGTCGTGGCCGGGTCGCCTGTGCCGGCGGGCGTCGTGGTCGGCCTCGGCGCGCTCGTCGCCGTCGTCGGTTTGCTGGTGGAGACCGTCGCGGACCTCCAGCTGGCCTCCTTCAAGTCGGACCCGTCTCGCAAGGGGCAGGTGCTCGACACCGGCCTGTGGCGGTACAGCCGCCACCCCAACTACTTCGGGGACGCCGTGTTCTGGTGGGGCATCTACCTCATGGCCGTGGGAGCCGGAGGGACCTGGACGGTGGTCGGCCCGATCCTCATGACCCTGCTGCTGATGAAGGTCTCGGGCGTGCCCATGCTGGAGAGTCGCATGGAGGAGACCCGCCCCGGCTACCGCGAGTACGTGCGTCGCACCCCCGCGTTTTTTCCCTGGATCCCCCGCTCGGAATGACGGCGCCCGCCGCTCCCCGTGATCCTCGCGAGGTCATCGTCGGTTCGGTGCGAACCCTCGCGGTGCGGCGCATCGGGAGGGCGTTCGTGCCGCTGTTGATCGGCGCCGCCCTCGGGGGCGTGGGGTACGCCAACGGAGTTCTGTCCGGGTGGGTCGCCGCGGCCGTCGCCCTCGGCGCTCCCCTCGTCGCGGGGGCGTTTCTGGTGATGGGCCAGTGCGCCGTGCGGCGTGCGGCCGGGCAGACACCGGAGGGCGGGTGGGTCCTGGCACCCTTCGCCTGGGTGGCGCCGTGGGCTTGGGGGTTCTGGCTCCTCGTCGCGGGGGCGATCCTGCCCGGGAGGGTCGCGCTGGAACGCGGGGAGTGGGTTCACCTGGCCGTCGTCCTGGCGATCGGGCTCGTGGCGGTGCGGGTGCTGCGTGATGGGCTGCGGATCGGCGAGCTGGGTGCCCTCGCCGACGCCATGATCGTGCCGAGCCCTGAAGAGCGCTGACGGTGCTGCGTCGGATCGTCCGGACCTGTCTCGTCGGAGTGGTATCGGGGGCCCTGCTGCTGGGCCTCGTGGTGCCGGCGATCGATGCCGTGGGACGCCTTCTCCTGCTCCCGCCCGTCTTTCGGCCCGCGTCGCGTTGGATGATCGCAGCGTTGTGGGTTACCGGCCTCGGAGCGGCGTGGGTCTATCGTCCGGCGGAGGCATCGACGAGCGCGCCGTCCGGGCGCGAAGCGTCGGATACGCATCCGGGCGGACCCTGAGGGGCCGCGCGTCGGCGTCCGAGCAGGAGTACCCATACCGAGGCACGCCCGTCTTCGCCGGGCACCCATCCGATGCCGGCCTCCCGGAAGACCTCGGTGAGCACGGCCTCCCGATGCGGCGGCGATCGCATCCACCGGGCGACGATCGTCGACGGTGCCCCGATCCCGGTGGCGACGTTTTCGCCGATTCGAATCCAGGGGTAGTTCTCGCGACGGGCGCGGTGTTGCGGGAGCGATCCGTCGGAGCCCTGGTGGCCGCGGGAGTCGTTGCGATACAGATCGAGGGCGTGCGCCAGCGCCGCGGCCTCGAGTCGGCGCTCCGGCCGCAGTGGGGCGAGTCCCCGGTCGCTGCGCACCAGGTTCAGGGTGGTGAGCATGACCTGCCCGGGGTGTTCGGGACATCGGCCCGCCGCCGACGTATTGCCGCCCTCCGGCCTCGCGGGCTCCGGCGCGGCCTCCTGGGGCTCACCCACGCCGTCGTCGACCGAGGCGGGGTCGGGCTCGACCGGGGGTGACGCGTCCGCTTGGGTCGCCGGTGCGCCCCCGGGCGGATCGGGCGACGACCCGACGGTGGCACAACTGGGCAGGGCGGCGAGAAGAACCGCGAGCGACGCGGTGACCGGGGCGGCAGGCCACCTCATCGCAGCGCCTCGAGGCGAGCCGCCACCCCGGCGACGATGTCGGCCGCCGGTACGATCGCATCGATCTCGGCCACCGACTTGCCGGCCTGCCAGTAGTCGTCGCGGCCCGCGCCGATCGACGAGCGCTTCAACCCCCGGAGTGAGCGCAACGCGTAGAGGGATCGCATCCAGTGCTTGGTGCGGCGCCCTCGCAGCATCCAGCGCGCCAGCGGACCCGCCCGGGTTCCCGCGGACTGCACGAAGGGGGTATTCAGTACGGCGACGGGGACTCCGGTGAGGCGTTCCGTCCACACCACGTCGGACGCATCGGCTTCGATGATCGCCCGCTTGTACGCATCCGATGCGTGGCATTCCGGGGTGGCGATGAAGCGGGTGCCCATCTGCACGCCTGCATACCCCGCGGAAAGCGCCTGGGCCACCCCTTGTGCCGTCGCGATGCCCCCGGCGCACACCACCGGCAGCCCGAGGTCGGCGAGCTCGTCGAGCAGCGGGCGGGGATCGCGGGGGCCGGGGTGGCCTCCGGCGCGCCGATTGACGGCGATCAACCCGTGCGCGCCACCGTCGACCGCCTTGAGTGCCCAACGCCGCTCGGTCACATCGTGGTACACGACACCCCCGACGGCTTCCGCCCGCTCGACCACCCAGTCGGGCTTCCCGAGCGAGGTGACGAAGAACCGCACCCCCTCGTCCAGGGCGATGTCGAGCCAGCGCTCCATCCGTTGCCGATAGGCGTTCGACGACGCCTCGATGAGGCAATTCATCCCGATGGGGCGATCCGTGAGAGAGCGGATGTGGCGAAGGCCGTCTCGAAAGCCGTATCCGCACACGTAGGTCAGCGTGACGGGCTGCACGACGCCGAGGCCCCCCGCCCCCGACACGGCCGCAACCAGCTCCGGATTCGAGCATGGGTACATCGGACCACAAATCAGCGGTACGTCGATGCCCGCGTCACGGGTGAGACCCGTCTCGACGCCACTCATGAGGGTCCCCGCGGGGCGAGCCGCCAGGTGGCCCGGACCTCGGCCACTCGTACGCCCTGCCCATCGACGATCTCTGCGCACACCACGTGGTCGAGCGGGCGATCGACCGTCGGAGGTCGTGCGGAACAGGCCGCCGTCAGGGGGCCGCGCGCCTTGTGGTGAAAGACCGTCTCGAGGCGCGTGACGATCGAACGGGCCTCCGGTACGGCGGTCACCAGCGCGAGGCCACTCGTCAGCTCTCCCAGATTCGTGAGGGCGACGGCGTGGATGGACCCGAGGTGGTTTCGCACGCGACGGCGGTCGCGCAGGGTGAGGCGTGCGAAACCCGGTTCGAGCCGATCGACGCGGGCGCCGATCGTCGCCGAGTAGGGCACCATGCGCCCCAGGAGGCGGGAGAAGAGCCAGCGCCCCCCCGGGAGAGGTGAGAGCCGTCGCCACATGACGGCGATCCGGGCGGTGGGGGCGGATGACATCAGTCGTGCCTTCGCGGGCTCGGGGTGCGTCCCGAAGGGTCGGTCGAGGCGGCATCGCCGGCAAGTCGCGCGGTTGGCGGGGCACCGAGTGGCTGACAGATTGATCCGCGGTCCCCGAGGAGGGGCCGACACCTGTGTACCCGAAGCAGGAGGCACGAGGATGCGGCACGGTTGGTTGGCGGTGTTGGCGGTGGTGGCTGTTGGTGCGGGGCTCGCGACGGAGGCGTCGGCCCAGATGCCCGGAGACGAGGAGGCCATCCTGCAGGTCGTGCGTGACCTCTTCGACGGAATGCGCGAGAAGGACGAAGCGAAGTTGCGCGGCGTGTGGCACGACGAGGCCCGCTTGCAGAGCGCGGCGGTCGACGAGTCCGGCGCGCCGGTGCTCCGCTCGACCCCGGTCGAGGGGTTCGTATCGAGTATCGCGTCGTCGACGGCCTTCCTCGACGAGGTCACCTTCGACGAGGTGGTTCGCATCGACGGGCATCTCGCCACGGTGTGGGCTCCCTACAACCTGTTCGTCAACGACTCGTTCCAGCACTGCGGCGTCGACGCGATCCAGATGATCCGAACCGATGACGGCTGGAAGATCTTCCAGCTCACCGACACCCGGACCCGCGAAGGCTGCGACGAGGGGCGGCGGGGCAACTGAGCGCGCCCACGGTCGAGGTTCGGCTGACCCACTTCGTTCCGAAGCGGGCCGAGCTGAAGGAGTTGGTCGACCTCGCCTTCCCGGTCGCCGTCGCGCAGGTCGGGATGATGATGCAGGGCGTGGTGGATTCGATCATGGTGGGACGGGTGTCACCGACCGATCTCGCCGCGGTCGCTCTCGGCAACGTGTACTTCTTCGCGGCCGTGGTCTTCGGGATGGGTACCCTGTTCACGCTCGACCCCGTGGTCTCCCAGGCGCTCGGGGCCGGCGATGAAGAGGGGGTCGCGCGCGGTGCGCAGCGGGGCGTGTTCCTCGCCGTGGCGCTGGCCGTCCTCGCGTCGACGCTTCTCCTGACCGCCGAGCCGGTTCTGACGTTGCTGCGGCAACCCGCCGACGTGGTCCCGATCGCCGCCGGCTACGCATCGGCGGCCGCATGGGGCGTGCTGCCCTTCTACCTCTACGTGGTGCAGCGGCAGGTCCTCCAGGCGATGGGCCGCCTCCGACCGATCCTCTGGGCCATCTTCGTCGCCAACCTGGCCAACGTGGTCTTCAACTGGGTCCTCGTATTCGGGAATCTCGGCGCTCCGCGATTGGGAGCGGTCGGAGCCGGTTGGGCTTCGTCGGGGTCGCGACTGGTGATGGCGCTCATGATCGCCGCCTTCGCGTGGCCCCGGCTGAAGGGATACCTGCTTCCCCTCCGGCCCGAGACTCTGCGGTGGAAGCCGATCGAACGGATGCTGCGGGTGGGAGCCCCGACCGGGGTACAGTTCCAGCTCGAGTTCGGGGCATTCGCTGCCGCGGGGTTGTCGATGGGACTCCTCGGTACGGTCGCCGTGGCGGGCCATCAGGTCGCTCTGAATCTCGCCTCTCTGACCTTCATGGTGCCGGTCGGGGTGGCGCAGGCCGTGGCCGTTCTGGTCGGGCGGGCGGTCGGTCGAGAGGATCCGTGGGCGGCCCGGCGAGCGGCCGGGGCCGGCCTGGTGGTGGGGGCGGGCTTCATGGTCTTCACGGCGCTGGCCTTTCTGCTGCTCCCGGGGCCCCTCGCTCGCCTGTACTCGCCCGACGCCGCGGTGATCGCGCTCGGCGCCTCCCTCCTCCCGATCGCCGGCATCTTCCAGGTAGCCGACGGCGTGCAGGTCGTGTCGGCCGCCGCGCTGCGCGGGATCGGCGATACGCGCGCCCCGATGCTGATCAATCTCCTGGGCTTCTGGGTCATCGGGCTGCCCGTCGGCCTCGGGCTCGCGTTCAGCGCCGGTCTCGGCCCGCCGGGTGTGTGGTGGGGACTCGCCATTGGCCTGGCCGTCGTGGCCGTGCTCCTCGGCCGCCGGGTGCGCGTGCGGCTCGGTCGCGACCTGCGTCGCCTCGTCTTCGATGTGCCTTGAAGGAAACCACTTCGAGACGCATTGAACTTTTCGAGGAACCACCGGGTAGGGGCGGTCCATGCATCGCATTCCGCTCTTCCCGCTGCCGGTGGTCCTGTTTCCCGGGGCCCTGATGCCGCTGCACATCTTCGAGCCTCGGTATCGCTTGATGGTCGCGCGTTGTCTGGAGGGGGATCGCCGCTTCGGCCTGCTGTATCACGACTCCGACGAGTCGGGGCCCTTCATGAACGAGCCGGGACACGTGGGCTGCGTGGCGGAGATCGGCGAGTACGAGATGCTGCCGGACGGTCGGTCGCTCATCATGGTGTCGGGCGTGCATCGGTTCCGGATCGACGAGGGGCTCGACGACTCCTCCGAGCCCTTCTACGAAGCCCAGATCGCCCCGTACGACGACCTGGTCATCCCCAAGATCGACGCCATCCGGGTGGTGAGGCAGCGCACGCTGAGCCTCCTGCACGATGTGCTCGGCAACATGCCGGAGCCGCCCGACGAGATCCCCTTGTTCGATCTCGAGCGCGATCTCTCGTTCCAGCTCGCGCCGCTGGTGCAGATCGACGGCCCGTGGCATCAGTCGCTGCTCGAGCTGCAAGATGAGGTGTACCGACTCGAGCGCCTCGACGCGGTCTTCCAGGCTGCCGTCGATCGCGTCGGTCCCGGTGATGGAGCGGGCCCGTGAACCCGGGAGCACGCGTCGGACCGCCGCCGTCCCTGCCGCCGTCGAAATCGCCGCCGTGGGTGGAGACCCGGGCCGGCGGCGTCTTCTTCGTCAACGCACTGCTCGCCGCGCCCGTGTTCGTGGCGCTGTATCCCTGGACGCTGCGGTGGGTGCTCCGCGTGACGGGGATTCTCGATCGCCCGAGCCGCATCCTCGACCCTGTGCCCGCCGTCGCCGCCCACTTCGCCCCCGTGGTCGGCTGGCTCGCACTCCCCGCGCTGGCCTTCGCGCTCTACGGCATGCGCGTGGTCGACCGGCGGTGGGCTCGGGTGCTGCTGGCTCTGTTCGCGGTGGCCCACCTGGGAACTCTGGTGTATACCGTGACCACGTGGACGGGCTGATCACGCGGCACCTCTCCGTTCGCAAAACAGCCCGGCTCGCCGAGCTCGGGTCCGGGGTCGCGCAGCCCGAGGAATGCTGGATCGTGGTGCACGGCTACCGGCAGCTCGCGCCCCGCTTTCTGCGCCGCTTCGCCTCACTCGACGATGGGCGCCGGCGCATCGTGGCTCCCGAGGGTCTCCACCGCTTCTACGTCGACGAAGACGGTGGACCGCACGGCCCGGAGCACCGGGTGGGCGCGTCGTGGATGACACGCGAGGACCGCGACACCGAGATCGCCGACTACATCGCCTACCTCGACCAGGTCGCGGCGATGCTCGACGACGAGGTGGGTCGCGACGTGCCCCGCATCGTGCTCGGATTCTCGCAGGGCGTGCACACCGTCACGCGGTGGGTCGTGTCGGGAGCCGCGCCGCCGCCACACACCACCGTCTTGTGGGGGGCGACGCTGCCGGTCGACGTCGACGAGGCGAGGGCTCCCGATCGGCTGGGTGAGACCCGGCTCGTGCGCGTCCACGGTGCCAGCGACCGCTACCACAGCCCGGCCGGACGACAGCGCGACGCCGAGCGCCTCGCAGGCTGGGGCCTGGACAGCGAGCAGCTCGAGCACCCGGGCGGGCACCGGATCGACGCGGAGCTGCTGGGTCGGCTGTCGACGTTGCCGGGATAGGGGGCGTGGGGCGTCCGCGGCCGCTTCCGCGGGCAGGCGGCGCGCATAAACTGTGGCGCGGCCCGCGGGGGGGGGGG
>JANQNV010000213.1 GCA_028279425.1 Longimicrobiales bacterium
ACCCCACGCGGGATCCGCTGTTCTGGGACCTCATCGCCAATCGGTCGCCGATCACCGACGGGATCTACACCCTGCCGACCGGGCCCGGCTGGGGCCTCGAGTTGGACGCCGCCTACATCGAGAAGTACCGCGACGACAAGTAGTGCATACGCGGTCCGGCGCGTCGCGCCTGCGTGCGCAGGTGTGCGACTCGCCGGTTGGGAACGCCCCGGCCCGCCCCCTCTCGGGCCGGGGCCCGTTCTCAGATCCGGTAGACGCGCTCTGCGTTCTGCGAGAAGAGCGCCACCTTCTCGTCCTGTGAGAAGCCGGATGTGATCTCGACGTAGGCATCGACGAGCGTCTCGTAGGTGGAGTACATGCGGTCGACGGGCCAGTTGCTGCCGAAGAACGAGCGCTCGACGCCGAACGCCTCGATGCAACCCAGCACGTAGGGCCTGATCGTGTCGACGGTCCAGCATCCGCCGGCCATGTAGTCGCCCATGCCGAGCCCGGAGATCTTCACCACCGTGTTCTCGGGTTCGGCGAGGGCGGCCATGCCCTTCTTCCAGCTCGCCAGGTACTCGTCGGTTCGGTCCTGGGGGAACCCGGCGTGGTCCAGGATGAGTGTGATGTTCGGGAACTTCCGAGCCAGATCCGCGGCCTTCGACATGTTCTCGTAGGTGCAATCGAGGTCGTAGACGAGGTCGTACTTCTCGAGCAGCGCGTAGCCGCGGTGAAAGTTCGGATCCACCAGGTAATCGCCCTCGGCGAAGTCACGCAGGCCGCGCATGTTGGCGTGCTCGCAGTGGCGCTCGATCGTGCCCTCGACGTCGGGGCTCTGGAGACGAGCGTCGCCGGTGATCCCGTTGGGCCAACCCGTGCGGTCGGCGATGGCCTGAAGCCATGCGGTCTCGTCGACGGGGTCCGCGGAGCCGATGGCGGCCTGGACGTGCACGATCTTCGTGACGTTCAGGCCGGCCGTGTCCTCGCGGAGGTGTGGTTCGGAGTAGCTCTGGAGTTCCTTGAGCTTCGTGATCTTCCCGAGTTGGGGATGGATGGCGTCATCGGCCAGCCACACCCATTCGAGCTTGTCGTGGGGGCGTTCCCAGAAGTGGACGTGGGTGTCGACGAAGTCGAGTCGGTCGGCCATCGGTACTCGTTCTCCTCGGGATCGGGGCCTGTCCCCCCACAGTAGTCGAATCGTTTCCAGAGCTGCCGTCCCGCGGGTAGTCTCTCGTCGATGACCGGGCACGAGCTCGCACCGCATGTTGCCGGGGTGAGGGGTCGGCGGGCGTGGGAGATGCTGCGCCCCGCCGAACTCGAGACCCTGCTCGACGAGGCTCCTGTCGCCTTCGTCCCGTTCGGCCCGCTCGAGTACCACGGTCCGCACCTTCCTCTCGGTGTCGACCCGCTGATCGCCGAAGGACTCTGTGCCCGGACGGCGGCGGTCACCGGCGGGGTCGTGCTGCCGCCGGTCCACGTCTCGGCCGGCGTCCTTCCGCTCCGCTACGGCGTCCCCTTCGGTCTCGAGAGTCTCCGCGGTGTGGTGCGGACCGTGCTGGAACAACTCGCCGGGTCGGGCGTCCGGGTGATCGTGCTCTTCTCGGGACACGGCGCGCTGGACCACCTCCATGTGATGCGCCACGAGTGCGACCGTCTGATG
>JANQNV010000269.1 GCA_028279425.1 Longimicrobiales bacterium
CTGCGCCACGGCTGCTTGTGCATCGGTTCCCGAGGCGCCCCGCGTCTCCGAAGCTCCGATTGCCGAACCGGCAGAGACTGGCGAGGTGAAGCGGCTCGCCGACACTCGCCGGCCCGCGCCTCCTCGTCCGAGACTTCGCGATCCATACGAGACGGTCGTCATCGAGCCGGCGCCGCCTCCCGAAGCCGCACCGGTCGGTACTCGGAAGCACGTCGACGTCCGCTTTCGCGATGCGGACCTTCCGAATGCACTCCGGTTCTTGGCCGACGCCGGAGGGTTTGCTCTCGTTGCCGCCGACGGCCTCGAAGGTCGGGTCTCCATCGACCTTCGCCGAGTTCGCCCTTACGACGCGCTCGTCGTCGTTGCCGAAACGCACGGTGCCCGGGTTTCTCGACAGGGGTCGGTGGTGATCGTCACACCCCGATGACGGAAGGCGCTCGGATCCCCTGCTAGGGTCGGAGCGATGAATCGACCAAGCATCGATCTCTGGCTGTACCTGGGGCTCTTGGTGCCGCTCGTCGGCGTTCTGGGGCTGTCGTTCGTAGTGACCCCCGAGGACATCGAGACCGGGCGGATCGTCCTTTCTCCCGAGTGCCTCATGAAACGGTGGCTCGGGCACGATTGTCCGACCTGTGGGCTCACTCGAGCCTTTACGGCGCTCAGCCACGCACGCCTCGGCGACGCCATCGGCTTTCACGTCGCCTCGCCCGTCGTGTACGCGGGTTGGTGGCTGCTGACGATTTGGGTCGCCCGTTCGCTGTTTCGAACGGCGCGTCGGCTCCGATGGAGGGCCGCCTGATGGCGGGCGGGTTCCAGCCGCCGCCCCCTGGAGGGATGCCACCGGGAGGGATGCCGCCCCCCGGGGCACCCCCACCGGGCGCGCCGCCTCCTGGCCCGTTCGGCCCGCCGCCGCCCGCAGGAGGGCCGCGGTTCGGGCCGCCCGGGGGCTACGGCACCGAGCTACCCCCCGGAACTCGCTTTGGCGCCGGGGGCGGGCAAGGACCCACCGAACAACTGGCGATAGCGTCGCTGGGTACCGGCATTGGGGCGTTGGCCTTCATTTGCTGCTGCGGTCCGTTCTCGATCGCTCTCGGGGTCGCGGCGGTCGTGCTCGGTCTGGTCAGCCTCAGCAAGATCAACGCGGAGCCTCAGCGGTATGGCGGCAAACCCATCGCGATCGCCGGCATCGTCACCGGCGTGCTCGGTGTCGTGACCTACCCCTTGATGTTCGTGTTTTCGTTCACGATGCCCTACATCGGATCGTGGACGGGGTGGCCCTAGGTTCGCCAGGCGCTCCCCCAGTTCCAGTCGGCGAGGTCGACGTCGGGGACGTGGGCGCCCGCCACCCGCAGCTCCCCGACGACACCGAGGCGCAGCGCCCGCGTCATCGATCTCGGATCCGTACCTCGGATCTTCGGCGGCCGCCGCGCCAGCGCCGGATCGGCTGCAGACAAGAGCGCCAACAGATCGTCGCTCGGGGCGGGGCCGATGGCGCGCACCAAGTCGAGTGCGAGGGCGAACCGATTCGTCTCGATGTAGC
>JANQNV010000030.1 GCA_028279425.1 Longimicrobiales bacterium
GAAAGTCGGCGGGCGAGCCCGCAGGGCCAGGGCCGGTGCGGGAGCCCACAGGGCCAGGGTCGGTGCGGGAGCCCGCAGGGCCAGGGCCGGCGGGAACCAACGGCTCAGCGGGAAACGCCGCAAAGCGCCACCAACCGTGCCTGCGCCCGGGGATACACGGGGCGCACACAGGGTTCACCACTCCTGGAGCACTCAAACGTGTCTGCGAAGCGATGCGGGTAAGCCGCAGACAGGGTTGGTGGCGAAACGGGGGCGCTCGACAACCGCAAGGCGCCTCGAAGCGCCACATCGGCCCCAATGCCGCCGCGGGCGGCGCCGGGCGCCGCTCCTCAATCCCCTCCCAGTGCATCCGCAGGCGACTTGCGCGCCGCACGCAGCGCCGGCACCGCAGCCGCCACAGTGGCCACGACGAGGAGACCGACCCCGGTGGCACCAAGCGTCATCAGGTCGGTCGTCTCGACCTCGAAGAGCAGGTTCTCGAGCACGCGCGCCCCCGCGAGGGCCGCCACGCCGCCGATGACGACGCCTGCCCCCGCCAGCTTCAGGCTGTCGGCCACGACCCCACGGGCGACGTCACCCGCCTCGGCCCCGAGGGCTCGGCGCAGTGCGATTTCCGGACCGCGCTGACCCACCGTGAAGGTGAGCACCCCGTAGATCCCCACCGACGCGAGCGAGAGGGCCAGGAGGCTGAACACCCCCATCAGCACGGCGGCGAATCGGGGCATCGCCGTCTGGTTGGCATACAGATCGCTCAGGGCGGCCATCCCGAAGGGCGGCGCCGAAGGGTCGAGGCCCTGCACGACCCGGCGCACGGCGGCGGTGGCGGCTGCCGCATCGCCCTCGACGCGGTACGACACCTCGTGGGTGCGCGACGGCACCTGCGCGAGCGAGAAGAAGACGTCGGGGCTGTTGGGGCCATCCAGCATGTCCTGCGTGAGGTTGCGGAACCGGACGTTTTCGACCACTCCGACGATCTCGGCGAGGTTGTCGGGGTTGTCGGGCCGTCCGGTGTAGATCTGGCGTCCCACGACCGAGGGTTCGCCGGGGAAGACCCGGTCGGCGAACGCCTGGGTGACCACCACCACACCGGGGGCCTCGACGTCGTCTTGCACCCCCAGGTACCGTCCGTCGACCAACTCGACCTGCAGCTGCTCGAAGAAGCCGGGGCTGACCGAGTGCCGATGTACTCGGATGCGGGTCTCCACATCGGCGGGGTCGAAGGCGTAGCTCCCGCTGCTCCCGCCGCGGAAGGGGAAGTCGGAGCTCAGGGCCACCGATGCGACCCCAGGCACCTCGCGGACCTGCCGCTCGAGCTCCTGGGCGTAGATCCGCAGCGACTCCCCGTCCGGGTACCGTTCGGCGGGAGGCTGCACCCGCAGTGCGTGAATCCCCTCCATCTCGAGGCCGGGATCGATCGACAGCTGGGCCCGGAAGCTCCGGGTCAGCAGCCCGGCACCCACCAGCAGCATCAGTGCGAGTCCGACCTGCGTCACGACGAACATCTTCTGGGCGCGGTTGCCTCGGCCGGCGAGCGAACCACGACCGGACCGCAGCGTGCCCCCGAGATTGCGGCGCGCTGACGTCACCGCCGGTACGAGGCCCGATCCGATCCCCACGGCCACGAGCACGAGAAGAGTGAACCCGAAGGCGCGTCCACTGACCGCAGGCTGTGCGTAGCTCGGTAGGACCCCATCCGGAATCAGGGGCATCGCCGCCCGGAGCGCCCAGTGCGCGAGCAGGAGACCCGCCGCCCCTCCGACCGTCGCGAGCGCGACGCTCTCGGTGAGAAGCTGGCGGGTGAGCCGCGCACTGTCCGCACCGATCGCGCGTCGGACCACGAGCTCCCGTGCGCGGGCATGGGATCGCACCATGAGCAGGTTGGCCACGTTGGCCCCCGCGATCACGAGTAGGAGCGCACCCGCGCCGAACAGGATCCAGAGCAGGTCACCGGTCGTTCCCAGGAACCCGTCGCGGAACGGCTGGATCTGCGCGAATCGGTCCTCGTGCGCACGGGGGTGCTCGGTCTGCAAGCCGGTGGCGATCGTCTCGAACTCGGCCATCGCGTCGTTCAGGCCGACACCGGGGGCCAGGCGTCCCATGACGGGAAGGAAGCGGCTCCCCCGGGCATCGAGGATGTCGGTCGAAGCGATGAGCGACACCATGGCCAGGGGCGCCCACATGTCGGTGCCCAGGCTCGAACCCACGAAGCCCTCCGAAGCGACCCCGACGACCTCGACGGTGCGCTGGTTGACCTCGAGGGTCCGGCCGATCACGTCGGGCGCGCCGCCCAGAGAGCGCTGCCAGAGGTCGTGACTCACCACGACCACCGGAAACCCGTCGGGGACCGCGAACTCCTGCTGTGTGAAGGTCCGACCCTGACTCGTATTCGCACCCAGGAGTTCGAAGTAACCCTCCGACACCAGCTCGAGGGTGAGCCGCTCGGGCTCCGCCACACCCGTCATCGTCACCGTGGGGGCCATGGCCGCCACGAGGGGTACGATGGTGCGCGAACGCTCTCGCCAGTCGCGGAACTCGGGCACCGACGCCATGCGCACCGCGTCCTGGCCGTCGGTGCGATGCACGCCGTTCACGAACACCAGACGGTCCGCATCGGGAAACGGCAGCGCCCTGAGTACGGCGGCGTCGAGCACGCTGAAGATGGCCGTATTCCCCGCCAGAGCGACCGCGAGTGTGAGGATCGCCATGACGGCGAATGCCGGCCTGCGCACGAACCCACGCAGAGTGAAGCGGAGATCCTGGAGCGTCTGCGTCATCATCGTCGTCATCGTCCCGGTCCGGTGAGGGTTGGAGCGCCGTGCCTTCTCTTGCCAGGCGGCCGGGTCTCCGAAGCGCCGTCTGGCCTCGCGACGGGCGTCGTCGGCCTCCACGCCCAGCGATTCGAGTTCTTCGACCATGGCCTCGAAGTGGGCCTCCAGCTCGGCCCGCACGTCATCGTCGTCGTCGCCCGTCAGCCGCGGGGGCGGCAGCGGGTCGAATGGCCAGCGCGGCTCGCGACCCATCGGCCTATTCCCCAAGCACCGACGAGACGGCCCCACTGAACTCGGCCCAGCGCGCGGCCTCGGTGCGGAGGTGCGTCGACCCGGCGTCGGTAACGCGATAGAACTTGGCCCGGCGACCCGTATCGGTCTTTCCCCAGGCCGACTCGAGGTGACCGTTTCGCTCGAGACGGTGCAGCGCCGGGTACAGCGCGCCCTCCTCGATCGAAAGAACGCCGCCGGACTGCAGTCGCAGAGCCTTCCCGATCCCGTAGCCGTGGAGGGGCTCCGGTTGAAGGGTGCGGAGGATCAGCAGGTCGAGGGTGCCGGTGAAGAGATCGGAGCCGGACATGGGCAACGGGGCCGAGAGTGCACGGAGGCGCCGCCAGAACCGCGACGCCTTGCTCACTTAGGTATACCGTTCAACACCTAACTCGGCAAGGGGTGCGAACGCATGTACGCCGCGAGGTCGATGATCTCCCGCGCGCGACCCGGCTTAGTCGCGCGGGGTTCCGAGGAGGGCAGCGATCGACGTGTCGCGGTAGGGGCGGTCGGCTCGAGCGCGAAGATCCGTCCACCTCGCGTGCACCGCACACGGATGCTCGAGGTCACAGGGGCGGTCGCCCAGGAGGCACATCGTGCGGGGGCGCGGCTCATCGACGGCATCGAGCACATCGGCCACGGTCAGCTCGTCCGCTCTACGGGCCAGGCGAAATCCGCCGACGGCACCACGCATCCCCTCGAGGATCCCCGCTCGGGCGAGCGCACCCAGAGTCTTGGCCATGTAGTTTGCGGGGGCCCCGAGCGTCTCAGCGACCTCGTGGGCGGGCACCAGCCGGCTCCCGTCCTGCTGGGCCAGGTGGAGGACGGCACGCAGGGCATGGTCGGCGGTGCGGGTGATGTTCACGGAGACACGGAGGCAGGGAAACGGGCAAAGGCGCGATCATCCTAACGACCTGCCCTTACCCGTCACCACCGCGTCGCCCGACCCGCCCCACTCGCTCGACCCGCCCGACCCGCTCGACTCGCCTGGCTCGCTCGACCCGCCTGACTCGCCCGACTCGCCCGACTCGCCTGACCCGCTCGACCCGCCTGACCCGCCTGACTCGCCTGACTCGCCTGACTCGCCCGACCCGCCCGGCTCGCTCGACCCGCCAGGGGGGGAGTGTCGCGCGACGCGCGCTCAGCCCCCCGGCGGCGGGGGAGCGATGCGGGGCGTGAAGTCCGCGTCGCGCAGGGCGAGCTGACCCTGCCGCGCGTAGTCCAGCGCCTCACCGAGAATGCGGGCGGCCTCCTGCGGGGCATGGAAGCCCGTCGAGTTTTCGGCCTCGACCCAGTCGAGGTAGAACTGCGCACGTCGCTGCATCTCGCGCGCGGTGGTGAGGCGAGTCTCGTCGGCACCGCGGTCCCGGGCGGCGGAGAGGTCGGCGATGAGATCCATCAGCGCATCCATCGCCTGGTCGCGCATGCGGAAGGTGTGGGTCTGGATGTTCTCCACCCGCGCCACGATCTCGTCCTCGGGCAGGTTGTGGCACGATTGGCACGAGGCGTTGACGTCGAGTAGCGGACTCTGCACGTGATGGTTGGTGACCTTGCGTGCGCCGACGCGCTGGTACGGCATGTGACAGTCGGTGCACGACACGTCAGATCGAGCGTGGATGCCGCGACTCCACATCTCGAATTCGGGATGCTGGGCCTTGAGCACACCGGCGCCGGTCTCCGCATGGGTCCAGTCGGTGAAGCCCGCCTCGGCGTAGTACGCGTAGGCCCCCTCGACCGTCAGCCCCTGAGACCACGGGTAGGTGAGCCGCTTCTCGTCCCCCTGGAAGTAGTACTCCACGTGGCACTGGCCACAGACGAAGCTACGCATCTCCTGCCGCGTCGCGTCTCGGTTCACATCGTAGTCCTCGATCCCCTGGCCTGCCCTGAGCGCAGCCATCCCTTCGACGAAGGCCGGGCGCGTCACCCTCAGCTCCATCGTCGCAGGATCGTGACAATCGATGCAGGCCACCGCCTCGGTCAGGTGTGTACGCGCCTCCATGTACGGCATCTGGTTCATCGCTTCGAATCCCCGCACGAGATCTCCGTCGCCCAGATCGAGCCACGCCTTCACCGTCGAGGCGTGGCAGTTGGCGCACGTGCCGGGCTGCCCGACCGCCTGCCGCTCGGTGAAGGTCTGGTCGTCGAGCATGTAGGCATGGCCCCGCTCCTCGCGGAAGTCACGCGAGAAGGCGTACCCCGCCCACATCGTCTTGAGGCGTGGGTCTTCTTCGATCTTCGAACGCGCGACGGCGGTGCGGGGGTCGGCCTCGGTCGGCGTGCGGGGGAGCGCCTCGGATCCGCCGAAGCGGGTGCGGGTCTGGTCGACCGTGCGCAGATAGGTGTCGTACTGATGGGGAAAGTTGAGGCCCCATACGGCCGGATCCTCGGTGGTGTCGGAGACGGCGACGACCGGGACGTACGCGTCGCGGGCTTCCTGCCGGCGCTCGACCATGTTGACCAGCAGAGCGAGGACGGCCACGGTCGCGACCGCCGCGACGGCGGCCAGGGTCAGGACACGGGTTGCTCCGCTTCCGCGGTTCGATGTCGGGGACGGATTCGAGGGTTCAGTCATGGGTCGATGCGTTGGAAGAACGGGCGAGTGGAGGCTCAGGGTGCCCCACTCCCGAATGACAGGTGAGACAGGCGCGCTCCTCGTCGTGAGCCGGGCCGTCGACCGCCTCGGCGAGCGAAGCGTGGCAGTACCGGCACGCCTCCTCCGTCACACCGCGGTTGTAGTCGGTCATCCGCATGTGGACGGGGTAGTCGCCCGTGGTGAAGGCCACCGAGTGGTTCCAGCCATTGAGGGCCTTCGTGTACCACTTCCCCACGACGTCGTGGGGGGCGTGGCAGTCGTTGCACACGGCGACGGCTCGATGGCTGGAGCGACCCCACTCCGCGAGGTAGTCCTCCATCACGTGACAGTTGGCGCAGGCCGTGGGATCGTTCGTGAGGTACGACGTGCCCTGCCCGTAGCCGAAGGTGAACACCCCCGAGCCCGCCACGGCCCCGAGGGCGAGGCCGAGCAACACCACGGCGAGGGCGGATCGATTCATCAGAACACCAGGTCGATCATCAGATAGGCGAAGCGTACGTCTTCATCGATTCCCCGCACGGGCGCCAGCGCGTCACCCGCGCCGACCCAGGCCAAACCACCGCTGAAGGTCAGGCCGTCGGTATACGAGTGGGTGAGGACGACGTCGATCTCGTCGCCGAGAAGAGCCGTGCTCAGCCCCTCGTCGGCCACGACACGGAAACGGTGCAGGTCGGCGGTGAGTCGCCAGCCCTCGGCCAGCGTCCACGCCGTCTTCACCGCCAGATCCTGGAGACCTCGCCCCGAAGTCTGGCCCGCGGGGTCGAGGAACAGATCGGCGAAGCCGTAGAACTTGTGGTTCGTCCCGAAGAGGGTGTCGAAGGCCTCGTCGTCGGCCTCGGGATCGGTCGGATCGCCACCCGACAGGTGGTCGACCCACAAGGTGATCGACCCCTTTCCGGCAGCCACACTGCGACCGACCCGCCCCGCGACCATGTAGGCATCGACGTCTCGGGCCGCCCGTTCTCCGCGCTGGAGCGTGCCCTCGAACCGATAGCTCCACCCCGAAGCGGCACCGGCGTAGCGCACCCCGGCCGTCAGCAACTCCGTGTCGCCTCCCTCGAGGTCTTCGTCGAGGTAGAAGGCGTAGGTATCGAGAGCCTGGCCCTCGGCCACCGACCAGACGAGGTAGCTGCCGAGCAACGACGCCTCACGATCGCGGAACGGAGAGGCCGACTCACTGAGTTGGAAGCGGAAGCCGTCGACAACCACCGGGGACCGGTGCAGCCTCGCGCGAACGCCGTCGAACGCGCGGCCCTGTTGAGCCCAGCCCACGGCACCGATCAGCCGCTCCCCGCCATAGTTCTGTTCGAAGCGACCGAGCCGAACCGACTGTGGATCGCTGTCTGCGCCGATCTGCAGGAAGCCCTGGTGCAGGTCGAGCCCATCGGCCCGGAAGTCACCGACCGTACTGGACTCCTCCCCCCAGATGCGCACGTCCTGGAGCTGTACGAAACCCCACACTCCACGATCCAGCGAGACCGAGGCATTCAGGCGGGTGCGCCCGATCGTGTAGCTCCGCGCCTCACCCTCGGGGCCGAAGGGGTCGCGTGACTCGATCCGGGGCCGGATCTGGCCGGATACGTCGACGGTCTGCGCGGCGACTGCAGGCGCGCCGCAGACCGTGAGGAGGGCGGCCGAGACGAGGCCGAGCGCCCGGAACGACTCGAAGTGCCGGACCCGCGCGGGGACCATCCGACCACGGGACCGCATACCCGCCGCGGGGGCGCGAGAGGCCACGCCGGCCCGCGAGTGCTCGACCGAGCCGGATCGAAGGGTGGGTGCCGTCTCGAAGGGGGACGCCATGAGGGCTCCGGTGAGGTGAACTCGGACTCCACCGGATTCTCGACACCCTCAATTCGGACATCCATGGGGCAATTCCCAGACGAGGGTGTAGGGAAATCCCCCTCGGGGTCACCGCTCCCGTGGGCAGGCCTGGAAGGCGACCGTGCGACCCTGTCAGTCGATGGACGACGCCGTGATGGCCGCTGCCCCCGACAACACCTCGAAGTCGGTCAGGTCGATGCCATCGGCCGTTCTGACCCCCGTCGCACGAGCACGGCTCCCGACCTCGGCCCGTTGGATGCGCTCGTACAGCGCCAACCGGTCGGGCTCGGGCGGGGGGAAGGTGAAGAGCGAAGCGAAGTGCAGGGTCTCGACGACCCCACCCTCGATCGCGAGGGAGATCGTAACCCCTCCATCGACCGGCGTTGCGTCGGCGATGGCGACGACGGTTCCGGTGACGGTCACCTCCCCCTCGGGAGTGGTAACGGAGCTCGAGGAACACGCCGCAGAAAGCAAGGCGGCCAGTACGAGCAGAACGCGTTCCAGGGCCATGTCGTGTCTCTCGGAAGGTCGGATGGCCGGTTCGACGAAACGAAGTCGGCCGGGGCACGTGGGCAGGTCGGGCCATTCCGGACGCCCAGGGTGACAACGATCCAGGCAGGTCGATCGTGCACAGCCGGGGCTACGGCACCCTGCCTCGCGCCCTTTCCCCCGCAACGCAGCGAGCAGATCTTGGTCGCTTCGCTCTGCGCGAGGCCCCGCGCCTCCTCTACTCGACGACGAGCCCACCACGTGCCGCTCACCACTCCCTTCCACGACCGACTCGCACCGCTCAACCGGACGGGCATCTGGAAGCACTGGTCCGGTGTCTTGGTCGCTCCGTCGTACCAGCACTCCGCGACGGCCGAGTACTGGGCGATTCGAAACGCCGTTTCACTCCTCGACACGTCTCCCCTCTTCAAGTACCGGATCCGGGGAACCGACGCGGAACGCCTGCTCGCCATGGCCCTCGTGCGCGACCCGCGGACGTGTCGACCGGGACGGGCCCAGTACACCTGCTGGTGCGACGCGCGCGGGTTCGTGCTGCAAGACGGCGTAGTGCTCCGGCTCGAGCCCGACGAATTCCTCCTCACGGCGGCCGAGCCGGCGCTGCGCCATTTCCGACAGCTTGCTCGAAAACGGGGCCTGACCCGGGTCGAGATCCTCGATGAGACGCGCGGCTTCGGAATCCTCGCCCTCCAGGGGCCGCACGCGCACACCGTCCTGGCTCGCCTCACCGACGCGGCGACCCCCCTTCGCTACTTCGGCGTGACGCGAGCCCGCGTCGCCGGGTGCCGGGTGGTCGTCTCGCGCACCGGCTACACCGGCGATCTGGGATACGAGATCTGGGTGCGCGCCGGAGAGGCGACCCGCCTGTGGGACGCGCTTTTCGACGCGGGCGCCGAATTCAACCTCATACCCATCGGGACGACTGCGCTCAAGATGGCCCGTATCGAGGCCGGTCTACTCCTTATCGGCGCCGACTTCCACAACGCGGCTCTCCGGTGGGTCGACGCCGAGCGAGATACGCCGGTCGAGCTGGGTTGGAGCTGGATGATGCGGGGGCTCGACGACGACGACCGCGACTTCGAGGGAAGATCCGCCCTGGAAGCGGCGTTACGTGGGGATCGTGCGAGATGGGCGGCCGTGGGGCTGATGGTCGACTGGCACGATTACGAACGCGTATACACCGAGGCGGGCATGCTCCCGCCCCGACACGAGATCTACTCCGAGGCCACGACGAGCATCTACCGCCGCGGTCCACGGCCGTGGGACTACGCCGGGTACGCCAGCAGCTTCGTGAGCTCTCCTCTGATGCAGACCCCGCTCGCACTCGCGAAGGTGCCGCGCGATCTCGCGGAGCCGGGCACCGAGGTGGATCTCGAGGTGAGCGTCGTGCGGCGTCCGGAAACCGTGCTCGCGCGGGTGACCGACCTGCCCTTCTTCAACCCACCCCGCAAGACGGCTCGGTTCGAGGAGGCCCCGTGAACGAACGCTACGACGCCGTGGTCATCGGGGCGGGCCACAACGGACTGGTTCACGCCGCCTATCTCGCCCGCGCCGGCCTGAAGACGCTTTTGCTCGAGCAGCGATCGGTGGTGGGTGGCGCCGCGATCACGGAAGAGCTGATCCCGGGCTATCGCTTCACCACCTTCTCCTACGCGATCAGCTTGCTACGACCCGAGATCGTCCAGGAGCTCGACCTGGTGCGGCACGGGCTGATGGTCCTCCCCATGGTGACCACCTTCCAGCCGGGACGGGGCGGCGAGTATCTCCTGCTGGGGCCCGACCCCGACGAGAACTACCACGAGATCGCCCGTATCTCGGCCGAGGACGCCGAGGCGGCCCGCGAGTTGGATCATCTCATCGCCAGGCTGACGCGCGCCCTCAAGCCGTGGATGGACCGGATTCCGCCCAACGTCCGCAGCGACGCGCCGGCCGATGTCGCAGCGCTCGAGGAGCTCCGACACGACATGGCGTCTCTCGATCCGGAGATCCGGGAGTTGCTCGACCTGTTCCTGACGAGCAGCGCCGCCGACATTCTCGACCGCTGGTTCACCACCGACCTGGTGAAGTCGTTGTACGCCTCCAGCGGCATCATCGGCAGCATGTGCGGACCGAGAAGTCGCGAGTCCGGAATCGTATGGCTGTTCCACAAGATGGGCAGCTACGACGGCATTCCCGGCGAGTGGGGCTTTCACAAGGGGGGCAACGGCGGATTCACACAGGTCCTGGCCCGAGCCCTCGCCGCGTTCGGGGGTGAGATCCGCACCGAGGCGCGGGTCGAGCGGGTCGTGTACGACGGCGAGGGCGTGGGCGGGGTGGAGCTCGCCTCGGGCGAACAGATCGAGGCCGATCTGGTCGTCAGCGCCCTCGACCCCCGTCACACCTTCCTCCGGCTGGTCGATCCGGACGACCTTCCCACGGAGCTCGTGGCCCACGTGCGCGACTACAAGTTCCAGGGGAGCGCAGCCAAGGTGAACTTCGCTCTGTCGGACCTTCCCACCTTCCCAGGCCTCGGCAATTCGCCGGAGCTCTTCCGGGGCTTCGTCAACGTCGGTCCGTCGATCGACGACCTCGAAGCCGCCTTTGCCGACGCGGTGGCGGGGCGCCCGAGTCGACGGCCCTTCCTCGACTGCTGCGTGCAGTCCGCGATCGATCCCGACATGTCGCCGCCCGGCAAGCACATCATGTCGTGTTTCGTCATGTACGCGCCCTACCATCTCGCCGAAAGTGATTGGGACGCCGAGCGAGAAGCGCTCGGGGACACCGTCGAGGCGACGCTCGAAGAGTTCTTCCCGGGATTCCGCGAATTGATCGAGCATCGCGAAGTCGTCACACCCCTCGACATCGAGCGCCGGGTCGGCCTGAGCGAGGGCAACATCTTCGCCGGTGAGCTGTTCGCGTCGCAGCTCTTCCTGAATCGACCCGCACCGGGGTGGAATCAGTACCGCACACCCGTGCGCGGGTACTACCAGTGCGGTTCGGGTACGCACCCCGGCGGCTGCGTGTCCGGCGGCCCAGGTCGGCTCGCCGCGCGACAGCTGTTGGGTGATCTCGGCGTGACCGGAGCGGTACGCCCCTGACGGGGGCCGCTCCGAGCAACGCCTCCACGGGCGGCTCCGTGCGCACCGAGGGGCCGTGCACCACCCCGACGCGCTGGCTACGTTTTCGGGGTATCCGGGTATCGAGCCCGCCCTTCCTGCTCATCGCATGCCCCGCACACACATGGTCTCCGAGATCTTCGACCCATCGTCGTGGGAAGACGTCCCCGACTTCGACGACTTGAGCGACGTCACCTATCACCGCTCCCTGGACCGTCGGACCGTGCGCATCGCCTTCGACCGGCCCGACTGCCGCAACGCCTTCCGACCCCGCACCGTCGACGAGCTCTACCGCACACTGGAACACGCCCGTACCTCGTCGGCCGTCGGGTGCGTCCTGCTCACTGGAAACGGGCCGTCGCCCAAAGACGGTGGGTGGGCCTTCTCGTCGGGCGGTGACCAGCGCATTCGCGGGGCCGACGGCTACAAGTACGAAGACGGGGAGAGTGGCATCGATCCGGCCCGACTGGGCCGGCTCCACATCCTCGAAGTCCAACGCCTGATCCGCTTCATGCCGAAGGTGGTGATCGCCGTGGTGCCGGGTTGGGCCGCCGGGGGCGGGCACAGCCTTCACGTGGTGTGCGACCTGACCCTGGCGAGCAAGGAACACGCGCGCTTCAAACAG
Source organism: Longimicrobiales bacterium (assembly GCA_028279425.1). Lineage (GTDB taxonomy): Bacteria > Gemmatimonadota > Gemmatimonadetes > Longimicrobiales > Gaopeijiaceae > Gaopeijia. The sequence goes on from JANQNV010000030.1 coordinate 11,683, forward strand.
ACCGACGCCGACGTGGCGAGCTTCGATAGCGGGTACGGGTCGGCCTACCTCGCTCGAATGGTCGGGCAGAAGCGGGCGCGTGAGATCTTCTTCCTCGGGTTCGACTACACCGCCGATGAAGCCCTCGCCATGGGGATGGTCAATGCGTCGGTCCCCCACGCGGAGCTCGAGCAAACGGCGCTCAGGTGGGCGCGCACGATCAACGAGAAAAGCCCGACAGCGATGCGGATGCTCAAGTTCGGCTTCAACCTCGTCGACGACGGTCTCGTGGGGCAGCAACTCTTCGCGGGTGAAGCGACCCGCCTCGCCTACGGCACCGACGAAGCCCAGGAAGGGCGCGACGCCTTCGTCGAGAAGCGCGACAAGGACTTCACCCGCTTCCCGTGGCACTACTGACGCAAACGGAGCGCAGCGTTTCATCTATATAGGCCCTAGGCGATTCGGTATTCACTAGGGTGGGCGATCCGACCATCTTTCGCGCCGAACCTGTTTCTCGAGACGGCGTCGAGCCCCGTGGGATCGACTCCGGAAGGCGCACGATGAAGCGATTTCGACTCGCCCCCGCGATCGGCCTCGGACTCGCCGTGACGGTCGCGACCCTGACGACACCCTCCTCCGCCCGAGCCCAGTTCGACGAAGACCAGACCGGCCTCTGGGCCATGCACTTCTGGAGCACCACCTTCGGCGATGGGCCCTGGGGCCTCCAGGGTGACACCCAGTACCGTCTCTGGGACGTCGGCTCGGACCTCGAACAGCTGCTTCTCCGCGGAGGCATCACGTGGACGCCCGCGTCCGCACCGGTGACGCTCACGGGTGGATTCGCACACATCACGAGCGGGGAGTTCGGCGAGGGCGACGCCACCGTCGCCGAGAGACGTGCCTATCAGGAGGTGTTGCTTCGCCAGGAAGTCGGATCGGTCATCGACATCCGTCATCGCTATCGAAGCGAGCAACGATGGGTCGACGACCAGGACTTCCGGACCCGCTATCGCTACGCCCTCTTCGTCGATCTGGCCCTCAACGGGCGCGGGACGGGTGCGGGTGCGCTCTACCTGGCCCTCTACGACGAGGTCTTCATCAACGGAGAACTCGACATCGGCGAAGGTCGAACCGTGCAGCGATTCGATCGCAACCGCCTCTACGGCGCGTTGGGCTACGGACTCTCGAATCGGCTGAAGCTACAGGGCGGCTACATGCTCCAAACCGTCGCGAGCGCCTCGAAAGGGCAGCTTCAGATCAGCCTGCACACCACGTTTTGAGGGAACCTCTCGGGGCCCAAACCCCGCTCAGCCCCGGGTGCGAGCCGAGTTGTAGTGGTCCATGAAGCGCCCCTCGTTGTACGTCGTTCCCACCAGGATGAGTTCGCCGTCGGGACCCGAGGGAAGCCTCGTCTCCGGACCCGGGCTCGTCTCGAGCTGGTCGCCGTCCTGGAAGGCGACCACATGGCATCCGGTGTCGCCTCGAATTCCCGATTGCCGCAGTTCCACGCCGCGCAGCCCCGGCGGCACCGGGACACGGAAGACGTCCAACCCTTCGGCGATCATCACGACGTCGCCCCCCTGGAGCACGTTGAGGATCGCATTCGCGCCCATCGAGGCATACGACATCACGAAGTCCGAGCCCGCCCTGTGGAGGGTCGAGACGTTCCGCTCCAACGTGGCGCGACTCACGATCTGCACGTCCGGTCGCAACCGCCGACAGTAGATCGTGAGGTAGATGTTGGTGGCGTCGCTCGAGGTCGTGACCATGATCGTCGGCGCCTGATCCACCCCCGCCTCCTGGAGCACCGTGAGTTCGGCGGCATTGCCCACGGTCGTACGCTCCGGGATCTGCACGGCGTTCGGATCCATCTCGACGATGCGGTACTCGAGCCCTCGGTCCTCGAGCGCGAGGGCGGCCGAGGTGCCGACGCGACCGCCCCCGAGGATCAGCACCGGGGCGTCGGTGGGCCGGTAGATGGCCGTCATTTCTTCAAACGCCGTCAGCTGATCCTGGGTGCCCGCGAGGACGAGCACCGTCGAGGGACCCAGCCGGGTTTCGGGTCCGGGTGCCGTGAAGCGCCCTCGCTCCCAGGCGCCCACCGCCGTGAGGCCCGTCATCTGCCGCAGCCACCCCTCTCCCAACGACTTGCCGACGAACGGGGTACCCGCCACCGGGGCCTCGGCAACGACCAACTCGCCGAAGCGACCGATCACGCTGACCCTCTGCCCGCCCGCGAGCGACCGCCGGGCGAGGGACCGCCCCAGCATGTCGGCGAGCTGAAGCACCGTGGTGGAACCAGCGAGCTCGAGGACGTCGACGGAGGCGGGATCACGGGCGAAGCTGACGATGGGTACGTCGCACTCCAGCTCGCGCGCCGTGAACGAGATGTTGGTGTTCACGGCATCGTCGACATTCGCGACCAGCATCGACGCCCGGGCCACTCCCACGCGTCGATAGGTGTCGATGTCTTCGGGGCTGCCGAGTACCACGTTCAACCCCTCCTCTTCCAACTCCAGAGCACGACTCAACTCGGGCTCGAGCAGGTAGTAGTCGTACCCGAGCGCCTCGAGCCGCGGGACCAGCGTGATCGCCACGGGATCGTGCGACGCGATCAGCACGTGGTCGCGGACCGAGTCTGCGAGCGATCGCGGAACGCGCCGGCGCGTCTGCGCCTCGAGCCACGGCGCGTAGAAGAACTGGATGAAGGTGAACGGCAGGACGATGAGCAGAAACAGCACGCCCGAGAGCAACACGATCGTCGAAAACACCCGCCCCAGATCGCTCTGGAACGTGATGTCGCCGAAGCCGAGCGTCGACATCACCGTGAGCGTCCAGTAGAAGCCCGTGATCCAGGAGTGGGTCTGACCCTCCGCCTCCATGATGACATGGAACAGCAGGCTGTAGCCCACGATCAGGACGACGAGTGCGACGACGAAGCGGACCAGGATGCGGAGGTTGCGCCGCATGGCCGCCGTCTCGACGAAATAGGCGAACTGCGCAGGTAGAAACTTCATGGGTGAAAGTGGAGCCCGGGAGCGAAGCTTGCGCAAGCGCTCGAACCCGCCGAGCTAACGATTCAGGCGAAACACCACGACGGATTCCTGGTCCAGGTCGTCACGAAGCACCCCCGCGACGACGTCGCGCTCGATCCGGCGAGGCGCAAACCCCCGGGGCACCGCCACCTCGCGCAGCGAGCCGTCGACGAGGCTGAGCACCAGCCACCGAATGGGGCCATCGTCCGGCACGTCGCCGGGTGCCATCCAGAGATACCCCTCCGGGTCGGCGAGGAAACGACCGAAGGCCGGCAGGATCGTGTCTCTGCGATCGTCGGCCATGTCGAGCACGGCACGGCGTTGCTGTTCGGTCTCCGCGCGTCCCATCCGAGCCGTCACCCGCCGGTCCCACTCCGCGTCGGTCACGGGTCGCTCTCGCCCAGGACTCCGGAAGCTGGAACGGTGCGCGCCATCGACGCCGAACACGTCGATGATCCAGCGGTCGGTCGAGGCGACGGCGAGACCGGCCGTCGTCCAGGTCTGCTCGCTCCGGTGGCCCACGATCGGCGCCGCCGAGGTCATCACCACGCCGCCCCCGTCCATGGGCCGCCCGGCGATGTAGCTCTCCCGGCCGGGCCTGGTGGCGATGGTGTCACCCCAGCTCCCATCGTCGTTCCAGCGCACGTACTGGGCGACACGCCGCTCGAAGGTCGGCTCCGAGGGCGTGGGAGCTCCGCTCGTGCCCAGCGTATTGCCGACGAGTCCCCCGGGGGTGGGCCAGAGGTCGAAGGTGAAGCGGCCACCCTCGGGCGACAGAGCCGTCGTCGAGACGAAGTCGCCCTCGCCGTCGAAACGACTCACTCGAGCCGCGAGGTAGTCGTGTGCGAAGAGGGTGTCCCCACGCACCTCGAGCGACACCATGGCGCGGAACTGACCGGGCCCCTCCCCCGCACCCCCGACACCACGCACGAACCCTCCCGCGGCGTCGAAGAAGAGGAGACGCCCGTCGCCGCGGTTCGCGACCACCCATGTGCCGTCTCGCAGTCGCGCCAGGCCGACGATGCGGAACAGCTGATAGCGACCGGCCGGACCCTCCGACGGAACCGTCATCACCGTGTCGCCCACCGACCACCCAGCCGACAGAGGTGCATCGAGGGGGAGCGTCCAGATGGCGACGCCGCTGCTGTCTTCCCTCGACGACACCACCGGTGGATCGACCGCTTGCCTCGGCTCGCTTTCGCCGCACGCCGAACCCACGAGGCAGGTGGCCAACACCATGGCTGTCGAGGCGCGCGCCATCCCGCCCCGCCCCGTGCCACTCCGCTCCGCTTCTCCGTCTCGCTCCACGCCCGCCCCCGCCGCAATGCACACACTCGACGTCCGGAGTCGAAGACCGACTCGCCGAACCCGCGCTCGTTACCCGCCTCCGTTCTCTTGGAGTGGGCCAGCCGGTGTCTCCGTTGCCCACGGTGCGCCGGTGCGCGGAGATCATCCTTGCGCCCCGACCTGACAGCCGTGTAGGGATTCGGTCATGAAGACCTTCCTTCGCCTGGCCGGGGGCCTCGGGCTCCTGGCGATGGTCATTCTCGGCGCCGGCTATTTCTGGGCGTCCCGAGCCGCGACGCACGCCTTCGATCGCACCTTCGTCGTCGACGGGGTCGACTTTCCGATCCCCTATCCGGGACCAGGCACCGGCGGGCTCGATGAAGACGGTACGGGGGCCGCGGAGGTGTCGCTCGCGGCCGAGCTAGCGGACACCGACCCGATGGCGGCGGCGGTGGCCCGAGGTGAGCACCTCGTGCGAGCCCGCTACGGCTGCGCCGACTGCCACGGCGCCGACTTCTCCGGTGGGGTCATGATGGACGCCATGCCCGTGGCCCGCGCGTTCGGGCCGAACCTCACCGGCGGCGAGGGCAGTCCCGTGGCGACGTATACTCCGGCCGACTGGGATCGCGCCGTGCGCAACGGCATCGGAGCAGACGGGCGCCCACTCATCATGCCGTCCGAAGACTACCAGCTCATGTCGGACCAGGAACTCTCCGACATCGTCGCCTACATCGGATCGTTCGCCCGGGTGGACAACGAGGTGGAGCCGGTCACCCTGGGCCCCGTCGGCAAGTTCCTGGTGGCCCGCGGCGAACTTCGCCTCTCCGCGGATCGGCTGGATCACGACGTGGCGCACGAGCGATACCCACCACCCGCGGCTCCCGACGAGGACTTCGGAGCGCACCTCGCCGGGGCATGCGTGGGTTGTCACAAGGAAGACTTCACGGGCGGGAAGATCGCCGGAGACCCCAGCTGGGCGCCGGCGGCGAACCTTACCGCCGCCGGACCCGTCGCCGACATGAGCCTCGACGACTTCACGACGATCATGCGTACCGGGGTGCGCCCGGACGGCAGCGAGGTCCTCGAACCCATGACCCTCGTGACCCCTGCGGCCGGCCGAATGTCGGACGTCGAAATCGAAGCGCTGTACCGCTTCTTCCGCTCACTCCCGGCCAAGGCGACCGAGGGACAGTAGAACGGCTACGGGTACCAGACCTCGGCATCCGTGGCCGAGCCCGAGGCCAGGGCGTCTTCGATCGAGATAGGGGTGACCCGAACCTCGTGGATCGTGACGTCGGTGTTGTGGGGCACGAGGCACAACGCGCCCGATGGGTAGTCATCGCTCTCGAAGCCCTGCGCGTCCCAGTCACCGGGCTCCGGCTCCCCGTCGACCCACTGCTTGAAGCGATACCGGGTGCGCCCGTCCGGGAGGGTCACCACCTGCGTGCGCACCCGTAGCGGCACGCCGACCGCGACCCGCTCGAAATCGGGCTGAAGCAACTGCGGCTTGTCGTCCGACTGGTCTCGGAGAATCCGCCAGCGCGAGCTGTCCGGGTCGCTGCGAACGAAGAACTCCCCCTGCGCCCCGAGGGGATACCACTTTCGCCGGGGCTGAAGTCCGTCGTCGTGGTGCCCGCGCCAGCGCATGGCGACACCGAAGTGGGTGACGTTGTACGTCGGGGGGCCCCCAGCGGGAGGTGTGAAGTCGTGAATCGTGAGACGCACATCCGCCTCGTAGTTCGTCCACGAGGAGTCCCCGAGGGTGAGGACCCGATCGTAGAAGGGTTCGGCGGTCCGGACGCCATCCGGATCGAGCCGCCATCGCCCGTCGACCACCTGAAGCACGTCCTGTAGATCGTCGACCCGACCGAAGTCGATCTCGTAGGGCAGCGGCCAGGGGCCGCCTCGAGTGACGTCGAGCGCGACCGACCGACGCGCGACCACACCGTTGTGCATGGTCGCTTCGACGACGACCTCGCTGGTGCCCTCCCCGACCTCGTGCCACGCAATCTCGGCATTGAAGTCGCCGTCCCGCGCGAGGCGATGGAGGTCACTCCCGACGGTCAGGGGCCTCGATTCACCCCCATCGACGCGAAACGAAAGCTCCGCGACCTGATCGGCGGGTTGTACGTCGCCGAGCACGTTGATCCACGCCTGAGGCACCCCGAGATGGCCAAACGACTGCCGCGGGCCGTACCAGAAGTCGACGACCACATCGTCGTCGGTCAACGATCGGTCGATCGGGTTGAACAGAGGCTCGCGGAAGAGCCAGGCGCCGGCCGAAACGGCGCTCAGGACGACGATCACGACGACGATCTTCTTCACGGAGGCACCCGGGATCGAGGGGTCACAGGGGGACGACCGGGACACGGAGTCCGCGGCGCGAGAGATCGGCTCGGATCTCGTCGAGATAGAGCGGATTCGGGACCAGCACGCGATCGGGAGGGTCGGCCTCGAGGGCATCGGGCGCGACGACGCGGTGACCGGAGCCCGCGACGTAGCGGCCCTGTTTCCGTGGGTTGACGTCGACCACCGTACTCACGACGTCTCCCGGATCCAACACATTCAGGAAGGTGACGCCCTTCGACCCACTGCCCCACAACGCGAGACGGAGCCCCTGGGCTCGGGCCGACGCCAGGTCGTCGCTCCAGGCGTCCACGCGCTCCCGATACCGCTCCGCGAAGGGCACGACGGCGCGTGCGATCCATCGCGCGACCTCGAGCCCGTCCTCTTGGGGGGCCACGGGCCCTCCCTCGGCGAGGCGCGCGTCGACCTGAAGGTACTGGCCACCGAACGCCGTTGCGGTACGAACCGGCTCGAGGCCCGCACTCCGCACTGCCCAGCGAAACGAGACGTCGGTGAAGTAGGAGTGGTGTTCGTAGATGAGATCCCAGATGCCCCCGTGCTCGAGGGTGTAGCGCGCGTCGGGCACCTCAAGATACAGCGTCGCTCGGCTCTCCTCGCCGAGCCAATCGCGCAACTCCGCGAGAAAGCCGACCGGCTCGAGCAGGTGTTCCATCACGTGGCGACAGCTCAGCAGGTCGACCGACATCCGGGGTACGTCGGCGTTCAGGAACCCATCGACCAGCCGAACCCGTTCGCCGAGCTCTGTCGCGGCCTCGACCTCGTCATGCGTTCGATCGAAGCCGATTCCCTCGGCATCGGCCAATTCGCAGATCAGGCGAAGGAAGTCGCCCCGACCGCATCCCACGTCGACGATACGGCCCCCGGACAGCCCGTACGTGTCGACGAGCCGTCGCGCGAGTCCCTCGGCGAACCTCTGGAAACGCGGTGAAAAGTGGAGCGAGTTCTCGTAGGCGGGGGTGTACGCCGTCCTGGCGGCGTCGAATGCGGCGTTGAACAGGTGCGAACACCGACGGCACACCACGATGTGAATCTCGGCGCGATCGGCGGCTCGTGCTGCATCGGCGTCGGGCCAGAGCACGTTGCAGAAGACCGGAACCGCACCGAGTTCGACGACCGAGCGAGTGTCGGTCGATGCACAGACCGGGCAAGGCCTCACAGGGCGACCAACTCGGGGGCGAGGCCAAGACGCCCGAGGTCGTCTGAAATCTCATCCACGTACAGGCGATTCAATACGACGACGACATCGGGGCGAAGGTCGACCAACGCCGCTGGCGCCACGATCGGCTGCCCCGTCCCGGGCATGAAGTGACCGTGCCGGTGGGGATTGATGTCGACCACGTGTGCGACGGCCGGGGTGCGAAGGGTCGAGAGGAACGAGACGGCCTTGGAGCCCGATCCCCAGAGCACGACCCGACGACCCGCGAGGGACCACTGATCCAGCCGACTCTGCCACTCGTCGAGCCGGGCGGCGCAACGCGTGGCGAAGGACTCGACCGCCTCGAGATGGCGGTCGAGCTCGGCGGCGGAGTCGTATCTCGCCCCCTCTTCGGGGAGTGGTGCGACGTCGGCGACCATGGTCAGGTACTGGCCGCCGTAGACGGACTCCAGCGCGATCGGACGAAGCCCGACCTCATGCGCGAGGCGGGCGAGCGAAACCGGCGCGAAATAGGCACAGTGTTCGTAGTAGAGGTCTTCGAACGCACAGTCCTCGAGGATTCGTGTGACGTCGGGCACCTGGACGAATACGAGCGCGTCGGGCCGATTTGCGGCCACCCGTCGCATCGCCGCCATCAGAGGCCGCGGCTCGTGGATATGCTCCAGCGTCATCTTGCAGACCACGAAGTCGGCCTCCATCGCCCCGTCGGCGGCCGTGAAGAACCGCGTCTCCACCTCGACGCTCCCCCGAGAGGGACGTACCGCGCGAGCCGGGTCGAAACTCGGATCGAAGCCGACGCAGCGGTTGGCGCCCGTCTCGGCGAGGAGTGCCAGGAACTCACCCTTCCCGCAGCCGATCTCGATGACGTCGCGCTCGTGAACACCGAAGCGCTCGACCAGGTCGAGCGCGAGAGATTCGTGGAACCGGTTGAAGGTCGCTGAAAACGCCTGGGTCTCCTCGTAGCGACCCGAGTACTCGGTTCGCGAGGGGTCGAAGGCGACGTTGGCGATGAACCCGCAGTCGCCACAGCACGACAAGCTCAGATCTCCCCGAGGATACGCGCGTGCGGAGTCCGGGGTGGGCAGCAGGATGCAGCTGTTCGTCGGAACGGCACGGGCTTCGAAGAAGGGTGCCATGTCGAACGCACCGCAGACGGCGCAGGGGGCGGACACGGTCACACGATGCGGGGTTCCGGTACGGGCACGATGAAGCGCCCGCCGCGCGCACGATACTCCGCCTGCTGCTCCATGATCTCGTCGGCGAAGTTCCACGCGAGCAGAAGAAGGTGGTCCGGCTGTTCTGCGAGGAGTCGTTCCGGCGCGTGGATCGGTAGGTGCTGGCCGGGCATGTATCGGCCCTGCTTGTGCACGTTGCGGTCGACCACGAAGTCCACCAGGTCGGGTCCGATCCCGACGTAGTTGATCAGGGTGCTGCCCTTCGCCGCAGCCCCGTAGGCCGCGATTCGCCGACCTTCGGCCCGCAGCCCCCGAAGCATCGTGGAGAGGCGGGTCCGCACCTCGTCGACACGTCGGTGGAAATCGCGGTAGAACTCGGCCCGGTCCATGCCGACCCTGCGCTCTTCCGTGAGTAGAGCGTCGACCGCCGGTCGCCGGGACTCGCCACGAGACACGAAAAGGCGCAGCGACCCACCGTGGATCGCGAGCTCCCGCAGGTCGTAGAGGATCAAACCATGGCGGGAGAACAGGTGGTCGAGGGCGGTGACGGAGAAATAGCAGAGGTGCTCGTGGTAGATCGTGTCGAACTCGCAGTGCGCGATCAGATCGCGGAGGTAGGGCACCTCGATCACCGCGACACCGTCGGGCTTCAGGAGTGCCGCGATCGCCGAGACGAACCCGTTCGTGTCGGCCACGTGCGCGAGCACGTTGTTGGCGTGGATCACGTCGGCGCGACGGCCCTCGGCCACGAGTTCGTCGGCGAGGGAGCGGGTGAAGAAGGTGTTGATCGTCGGCACCCCCCGCTCGGCCGCGGCCGTAGCGGGTCCTTCGGCGGGATCGATGCCGAGCACGGGAATCCCATGTTCGCGGTAGACGGCGAGCAGGTACCCGTCGTTGCTGGCCGGCTCGACCACGAAGGAATCGGGGCCCAGCCCGCGCTCCGCGATGACGTCGTCGACGTTTCGTCGCGTGTGCTCCATCAGGGCCGGCGAAAACGACGAATAATACGGATAGTCGTCCTGGAAGAGCGTCTCGGGTTCCACGGTCTCGAGGATCTGGACCAGGGTACACTGCGGACAAAACGCCACTTCGAGGGGGTACGTCGGCTCGCGCTCGCCGCCTCCGGGGTCGGAGACCAGACGGTCGGCCAGAGGCGTCCGGCCGAGATCGAGAAACACCTCGAGATCCGTCGCCCCACACACCCGACATCCCACGGTGCTCGGGGTCATCGAACGTCGACCCGCCGCAGGTCGCCGTCGAGCACGCCATCCGACATGAGCTTCTTCACGTGCGCGATCCGCTTGAAGCGGTCGCCCTCGAAGGCGTCGACCGTCAGCTCGGTGCCCTCGAAGGCCTCGTGCAGCTGTTCCACACCCCGACGGGCCGTCCACTGCGGCTTGAACGCATGCAGGTCTCGGGCGATTCGGCCGCAGTCGACCCGGTAGCAGCGCGTGTCCGGACCCGCGTCCGGCGCAAAGTCCACTCGGCAGTTCGGTACCACGTCGGCCACGAGATCGGCGAGTTCGCGGATCCGGTAGTTTTCGGTGGTCGTGCCTACGTTGAAGGCCTGATCGTGCACCGCCTCCACCGGCGATTCGAGTACCGCCAGGTAGGCGCGCGCGATGTCCTCGACGTGGACGATCGGACGCCACGGAGTCCCATCACTCTTCAGATAGACCCGTCCCGTGGTGTAGGCCCACGCCGTGAGGTTGTTCAGCACGAGGTCGAACCGCAGGCGAGGCGAGACCCCGTACGCGGTCGAGGCCCTCAAGTAGGTCGGGTGGAAGGTGGCGTCGGCCAACTGCGTGAGCGCCTCTTCGACGCGCACCTTCGACGCACCGTAGGGCGTGACGGGGTTGAAGTGCGCACCCTCGTCGAGGAATCCGTCTCCGGCCGCGCCGTAGGTACTACACGACGAGGCGAACACGAATCGCTCCACTCCGGCGGCCTTGGCCAACCGAGCCAGCCGCACGCTCGCGTCGACGTTGATCGCGTGCGTCAGCTCGGGCCGGTAGTCGCCCAGGGGATCGTTGGAGAGGGCCGCCAGGTGAACCACGGCGTCGAAGCCGGCCAGATCGCCCGGCGCCACGTCGCGAACGTCCTTGCGCTGTTCGGGCACCTCGGTGAGTGCTCCCTCGAAGGTGCACGCCGCATACAGGTCGCTGTCGAGTCCCTCGACCTCGTGTCCGGCGTCCAGCAAGAGGGGAACGAGCACCGAGCCGATGTAGCCTCGATGACCGGTTACGAGTATACGCATCGCTACCTCCAGCTCTTCCAGGGCGCCTCGCCGGACGCCCAGAGCTGCTCCAGTATGTGTTTCTCGCGCAGCGTATCCATACACTGCCAGAAGTCGTCGTGTCGGTACGCCATGAGTTCACCTTCGGCGGCGAGCCGGCGCAGCGGTTCGTGCTCCCACATGACGTGATCGCCCTCGATGTAGTCGAAGACGGCGGGTTCCAGCACGAAGAAGGCGCCGTTGATCCAACCTTCGGCGGTCTGCGGCTTCTCGGTGAACTCCACGACGCGGTCGCCCTCGAACGCCAGGTGGCCGTAGCGAGCTGGCGGGCGCACGGCGGTGACCGTCGCGAGCCGCCCGTGCTGGCGATGGAACGCGAGCAGCGCGTCGAGATCGACGTTCGAAACGCCGTCACCCCAGGTGAGCATGAAAGGCTCGTCGCCGATCCAGGGAGCCAGCCGCTTGATGCGCCCACCCGTCATGGTCTGGAGACCGGTCTCGACGAGATGGACGGTCCAATCCGGGGCACAATCGTCGTGCGCGATCACCTCACCCGACGCCGTCCGCAAGGTGAGGTCGCCCTCCGTCGACGAGAAGTCGCGCATCCAGCGCTTGATGTAGTCGCCCTTGTAGCCGAGGGCGATGAGAAACTCGTCGTGCCCGAAACCGGCATAGTGCATCATGATGTGCCACAGGATCGGTCGCCCGCCGATCTCGACCATGGGCTTGGGCCGCACCTCGGTTTCTTCGGCGAGCCGCGTCCCGAACCCACCGGCGAGGATCGCGACCTTCATGACCGCCTCCCGGAGCCCTGCGGCGGCCAACCCGGCGGGGTCGCCGACGATGCGGCCGAGCGACGTCCGCGCCCCGAGGCGCGCTTGAGACCGTCGACCACCGCGCGACCCGGCCCGGTTCTCCGCAGGAGAGACTTCGCGGCCTCGAACAGGTCCACCGGGTAGTCTTCGGCGTGGTAGCGAACGTATCGCCGGATCGCACCGAAGCAGGTGCGCCGGTCCTCGCGAGAGAGGTCGTGCCGCGACACCGCGCGCAGCAGTTCCCGCGTCATGCGCCACGTGGGGAAGTCGATGCTGCCGGCCTTCGCGGCGTCGAACCACCCGAGACGCTCCCACTTGTCATAGGCGTTCTGCGACGTCTCGGGATGCTCATACCGCCAGAACAGGGTCTCGGGCACCTCGGCAAGGCGCCCCAGCAGGGCCAACTCGGCCACGAGTACGGTATCGGAACCGACGTACCGATCCATCAGACGAGTGCGCGACAGTGTGCTGGCCCGAATCACCCCGAAGACGAAGAGGTTGAAGCCCCCCATCACCACCGCGAACCGCGCACCGGGCCGGTCCGATCCGATCTCCGGCGGGCTCTCCAGATGTCGCTTGAAGCTGCCGTCGGCGTAGACCTCGTCGGACTGCGTGTGGCAGACCACGACGCCCGGATCGTCCTTCAATACCCCGAGGCAGGCCTCGACGAAGCGGGGGTCGCACAAGTCGTCGTGCGCGGCCCACTTGAAGTACTCGCCCCGCGCCAGGTGGAACGATCGATCGAAGTTCCACGACGCACCCCGGTTGACATCGCTCGGGTGGAAGCTGACGCGGGGGTCCTTGGCGGCCCACTCACGGCAAATTTCGGGCGAACGATCCGTCGATGCGTTGTCGCACAACAGGAGTTCGATGTCCTCGTACGTCTGCGACAAGAACGACTCGATCGTCCGATCGAGGAAGGCCTCCCCGTTGTAGACGGGCAGGCCGATGCTGACGAGGCTCATGGATACACGTCGAAGCGATGGGTGCGGGGAGGATGCACCCGGGTAGTATCGGCAGGCGAGCTACGCCCTTCAGAATAGGCTGCGCGACGGCCGGCTACCAGACCCCGAGGGCCTCGAGCTGCGCGATGGCCTGATCGGCCCAACCCCGGTTTGCGGCAGGGCTGGCTGGGCTGGGGTGCAGGACGCGGCCGACTCGCGGCGCGCCGACGCTCCGGGAGGCCTCACCCTCGAGGATCCGTCGCGCGCACCGCTCCGCGAATGCCCCGATGCCGACGACCCAACGAGGGCGCGCGACCTCGATGATCCGCGCCAGATGTCGATCGCAGGCTCGTTCCAGCGGGATTCGCTCCGCCGCCGGTAGCTTGTCGGGGGTGCGGTTTCGCCCGCTCGCCTCCATGAAGACCAAGGGACAGTAGTTCATCACCACGTGTTGCGCGGCGAAGCCGTCGAGCGCACCGAACCGAGCGGCGACGAGCCCCCACAGCCGGCGCCCCGACACCTCGCTGCGACCGCACGCGAGCCCCTCGATCGGCCGCTTGGGATGCTCGACCTCGGGGCGACCGACCTCACCCTCGAGCCCCATCCAGTCCCGTACGGTCGCCACCTCTCCGAAGGGGACACCCGTCTGGGCCATGCCCCACGGCCCTGGGTTCATGCCCAGAAACAAGACGCTGCCCTGCGCTCGAGGCGCGGCCCGCCGCAGATAGGCTGCGTGCATCGACCACGCATACGCGAGGGGGTTGTAGACGTGGGTGACCGGCTCGGCAAACGTCAGCTCGGCCACATCGTCTCGCAGGGCGCGAGCGGCGTCGACGAACGCCTCCGGTAGGGCGAGACGGGGGGCCATGCGTGAAGCTCGGTGAGGAGAAGGTGTGTCGGGATGGAACGATCCCACCGTCGGGGTCGACGTGCAAATGGGGTCGGGTGTCCGGCGCCGGCCCTTGCCGGGGCCGACCCGCCGCCCCTATCACACAGCATGACCGCTTCACGACTCCGCTCCGGGACAGCGCTGATCGCCGCCGTCGCGCTGTGGGCACCCGCGCAACTCGCCTCCCAGACACCACGACCCTGTGACGTGCTCTTCGGGCGCGGAGACGACGCCGTGCTCCCGCCCTCGGCCGACCTGTACTGTCTACCCCTCCTGGCCGCCCCGGGGGTGGAGGGTCGCGCCGTCGTGGAGTTGAACCGCCCGGCAGGGCCGTTTACGGTCGCGGTAAGCCCCGACGGCGCCCACCGATACGCGCCTTCGCTCAGCCTGATCGACGTACCCACTCCCGCCGGTTATGAGGGAATGGTGGCCTGGGTCGCCGATCCCACCCTGTATCCCGAGCGCCGCCTGGGTGTGGTGGGCGAAGGCACGACACGGCTCCCCGAGATCGAGATGGACAAGTTCCTCGTTCTCGTCACGGCCGAGCCCGACACGAGCGCGCAGGAGCGTGCCGGGCGAATTCTCTTCCGGGCGCAGTCTCCCAGTACGAGGATGCAACCCGCCGACCTCTACGAGTTCGCCCTCGGATCACTCCCCGGCGGGGGCGATCGCCTGTCCGCCGGTGACCCGCAGGAGGCCGACCCCTCCGCCGCGACCGGCGAACACTCGGGTCACGACATGGGGGCGATGGGCGGGATGCACGCGGAGCGAGATCCCTCTGGATGGGTCCTGCCACCGATGCCGGAGGGCGTCGCCATGCTGCCCCGAATGATGACACTCCGACCGGTGGTCGGTCCGATGGAGCCGGGTGCGTTGCGTGACTCCGGCTCCCCATCCGCTCTCCCGGCGAGGCCCCACCAGATCGTGCGCCTCGACGACGGCGACGTCTTCGATCTGGAGGCGACCGTCGTTGAACGCGATATCGATGGCCACACGGCGCGCATGTATGCCTACAATGGCCAGTATCCGGGCCCGCTGATCCAGGTCGAGCGTGGCACGGAGATCACCGTGAACTTCACGAACCGGATCGATCACCCCACCACGGTCCACTGGCACGGGCTGCGCCTCGACAACGCCTCCGACGGGATCCCGGGAGTGACGCAAGAGCCCGTGGCGCCCGGTGAGACGTTTTCCTATCGCCTCCGGTTTCCCGACGCCGGACTGTACTGGTACCACCCCCACATGCGGGAAGACGTCACCCAGGACGCCGGTCTGTACGGCAACATGCTCGTGCGCGACGCCGCGGGAGAGGGCTTCGGGCCTGCCCACCGCGAGGAGATGCTCGTCCTCGACGACCTCCTCGTCTCGGAGGCGGGTCTCGTGCAATGGGGCCGCGAACGCGCCACGCATGGCTTCATGGGAAGATTCGGGAACCGGTTTCTCGTCAACGGCACGCCCGGCTGGGACCTCGACGTGGACCAGGGCGCCGTGGTGCGACTGTTCCTCACCAACGTGGCCAATACGCGCACCTTCAACCTTTCGTTCGTCCACGAGGACTCGGGCGAGGTGGCCGCCCTCAAGATCGTGGGGTCGGACATCGGCACCTACCAGCGGGAGGAGCGGGTCTCGTCGATCGTGATCTCGCCCGCCGAACGCTACACCGCCCACGCACGCTTCGACCGCCCCGGACGATGGTTCATGGTGAATCGCGTTCGGGGCATCGACCATCTGTTCGGCTCGTTCTTCCAGGAGTCCGACACCCTGGGGCTCGTCACGGTCCGGGAGGAACCCGCGACGCCCGCCTCGACCACCGCCGGTTTCGACGAACTCCGGACGTTCGAAGCCGTCGACCGCGACATCGAGTCCTATCGACCCCACTTCGACCGACCCGTGGATCGCGCCCTCGAGTTGGTCCTCGAAACGCAACAGATCCCCGCTTTCATGCAGCGACTCATGACGGTCGACTCCGCCTACTTCCACCCCGTCGAGTGGAGCGGAACGATGCCCTTCATGAACTGGTGGTCGACCGACCATCAGGCGCGCTGGAAGATCGTCGAACCCTCGACGGGTCGTGCCAACATGGACATCCGCTGGGACCTCGAAGTCGGGAGTATCGAGAAGATTCGGATCCGGAACCGGCGCGAGTCGCTGCACGCCATGCAGCACCCGATCCACTTCCACGGCCAGCGCTTTCTCGTGCTCTCGGTCAACGGCGTGCCCAACGACAACCTGGTCTGGAAGGACACGGTGCTGATTCCCGTCGGGGCGACCGTCGATCTGTTGCTCGAGTCGACGAACCCCGGAGAGTGGATGGCGCACTGTCACATCGCCGAACACCTCGAGTCGGGTATGATGTTCGGTTTCGGGGTCCACTGACCCGACATGCTTGCGTTCGGCTGCGCGCCCGTCGAATGATCGTCGTCTGCTCTCCGTCAACGAGGTGATGTCCATGCGCTCGACCCGCCTGTTCGCCGTGCTCTTCGCCATGGTCCTCGTGCCCACCGACGACCTCCGGGCACAGCGCTACGATCAACTCGCACCGCAGGTGCAGAATCAGGTGGTCGAAGTGGGAGACGACCGGTTCGCGATCGCCGACGTGACCCTCATCGACGGAACCGGGGCTCCCGCCCAGACGGGCATGACCGTGGTCGTCGAAGGGGGTCGGATCGCGCGCGTGGCGGCAGCAGGTGACGTCGACACCTCGGGCATGCGTGTGGTCGACGGGTCCGGGGGGACGCTGATTCCCGGAATGATGGGCCTCCACAATCATCTCTACTACACGGCCGCCGGCGGCCGCGGGATGCAGCTCAACTTCAGCGCGCCGCTGCTCTATCTGGGATCGGGTGTGACCACGGTGCGTACCACGGGGAGCCGCAACGCGTATTCCGAGATCAACCTCAAGGCGGAGATCGAGGCGGGTCGTCAGCCCGGGCCCAGGATCCACATCACCGCACCCTACATCACGGGAGGCACCGGCTCCACCACGATGACGCTGCTGGAGTCTCCCGAGCAGGCACGACGCTTCGTCAACTACTGGGCGGCCGAGGGAGCGACCTGGCTCAAGGCCTACACCAACGTGGGGTATGAGGAAATGGCCGCCGCGGTCGACGAGGCGCACAAGCTGGGCATCAAGGTCACCGGCCACATCTGCTCCATCTCGTTTCGAGAGGCCGTCGAGATGGGCTTCGACAACATCGAGCACGGGCTGTTCACGAACTCCGACTACCACCCCGACAAACAGCGCAGCGAGTGCCCGAGCGACTACCGCAGCTACGCGATGTCGATCGATCCGTCGGGTCCGGAGGCACAGGAGACCTTCCGCGCGATGGTCGATGCGGGTGTGCCGATGACGTCGACCCTCGCCGTCTATGAGTTGTTCGTGAAGGGACGGCCCACCCGCGACCCGCGCGCCCTGGAGGCCATGGCGCCCGAGGTGCGGGAGGCGTACCTCGCCGAAAAGGAGCGCATCGATCGCGAGGGATGGCCGCCCGAGTGGATGACCACCGCGATGGCCTACGAAAAGGCCTTCGTCGAGGCAGGAGGACTGCTGGCGGCCGGAGTCGATCCGACGGGGAATGGCGGCGCGCTGCCCGGCTACGGCGACCAGCGTAACGTCGAGCTGCTGCGCGAGGCCGGCTTCACCGCCGAAGAGGTCGTACGGATCGCCACCCTCAACGGCGCGCAGATTCTCGGCGTCGACCACGAGTTGGGCTCGATCGAAGAAGGCAAGATCGCCGACCTCGTTCTGATGAGCGGCGACTTCACCGCCGACCCCGGCGCGATCCGTGACGTGACCCTGGTCTTCAAGGACGGCGTGGGGTATCGGTCGGCCACCTTCTTCGAGATGGTGAAGGGGCGCGTCGGGATCAGCTGACGTGCGCCGGTACGACCCGGTCATGCCCGTCGTTTCACGTCACCGCCTGCGCGTCGTGGTCGCGGCTGCGGGACTCGCCATAGCGGGACTCCCCGCAGCGGCACTCGTCGGAGCGGTCCTCAGCGGCGGGTCGCTGCGTGCCCAGGAGCCGGCCGCGGCGATCCGCGTGGAGCGGGATGTACACTACGCGACCTCTGGATCGACCGGTGACATGCGCGTGCTCGACGTGACCTATGCCGAGGGACGGATCGACGCACCGGAGCCGCCGGAAGCCACCTGATTCCGGTACCAGTCGTAGGTCTGTCGTAGTCCCTCGTCGAGCGGCATCGACGCCGTCCAACCCAACGCGGTCATTCGCGCAACGTCGAGGAGCTTGCGAGGGGGGCCGTCCGGCTTGGAGGGGTCGAACTCGATACGACCGTCGAAGCCCACGACAGCCGCGATGCGCCGGGCTAGTTCGGCGATGGTGACTTCGTTTCCGCTACCGACGTTCAGGACCTCCTCGCCGTCGTAGTGGTCCATGGCGTGGAGGGCCGCGTCGGCCAGATCGTCGACGTGGAGAAACTCGCGCCGCGGGCGCCCCGAACCCCATACGGCGACCGACTCCGACCGCCCTCGTCGGGCTTCGTGGAACCGCCGCATCAGGCTGGGCACCACATGGCCCGACGCCTCGTCGAAGGTGTCTCCCGGCCCATACAAGTTGGTTGGCATGAGGCTGATGAAGCGGCATCCGTACTGGGCCCGGTAGGCGCGGCACATCTCGAGGCCCGCGATCTTGGCGACGGCGTAGGCCCGGTTCGTCGGTTCGAGCGGCCCGGTCAAAAGGGCGTCCTCTCGTATCGGCTGTTCGGCGTACTTCGGATAGATGCACGAGCTTCCGAGAAACAAGAGCTTCTTCACGCCGTATCGCCGCGCCGCCTCGATCAGGTTGACCTGAATACGGAGGTTGTCGTGGATGAATTCGCCCGGACGGGTGACGTTGGCCAGGATCCCCCCCACTCTCGCGGCAGCGAGGAAGACGTAGGCCGGGCGCACGGCCTCGAAGAAGCGCTCTACCTCGTCTTCACGCCGTAGGTCGAGCTGGTCGCGATCCCGGAGGGGCAGATCGGTGAAGCCGTCGGCCTCGAGCCGCCGCACCAGCGCCCTTCCAACCAGGCCGCGGTGTCCGGCGACCCAGGTCGCGCCCTCGCGGTCGATCACGGCGTCACCCGACCCCGCGGCACATCACCGTGTCCGTGGTCCCGGAGCAGGCGCTCCCGTTCGGCGACGGCGAGGTCGTGTTCGACCATCATGTCGACGAGGTCGTCGAGCCCCACTTCGGGTTTCCACCCGAGGTCGCGTTCGATCCGACTCGCGTCGCCCTCCAGGTGCGCCACCTCGGTCGGGCGGAGGTAGCGCGGGTCGATGCGCACATGGGCCTCCCAGTCGAGATCGAGTCGGTCGAAGACGGCGACGACGACGTCGCGTACCGAGTGCGAGCGGCCGGTGGCCACGACGTAATCCACGGGCACATCGGTCTGCAGCATGCGCCACATCGCCTCCACGTAGTCCCCCGCGAAACCCCAGTCGCGCCGCGCGTCGAGATTGCCGAGCCAGAGGTGGTCCTGAAGCCCGAGCGAGATGCGTGTCGCAGCTCGAGTGACCTTCCGCGTGAGGAAGGTCTCTCCTCGACGAGGCGACGCGTGGTTGAAGAGGATCCCGTTGACGACATGGAGCCCGTAGGCCTCCCGGTAGTTCACGGCATAGCCGTGTGCGGCCACCTTGCTCACCGCGTAGGGCGAGCGCGGCCGGAACGGCGTGTCTTCGGACTGAGGAGGCGGCGACGCGCCGAACATCTCCGACGAGCCGGCATTGTACAGGCGTATCGGGCGATCTCGGCGACGTTCTACCTCCTTCGCGGCCTCGAGCACGTTGAGGGTCCCCATCGCACCGACGTGCCCCGTGTAGAGCGGCTGATCGAACGACACCCGCACGTGAGACTGCGCCGCGAGGTGATAGATCTCATCGGGATCCGACTCCTCGATTACGCGCTTCAGGGCCAGCGGGTCGGTGACGTCGCCGTGGTGCAGGTGGAGGCGGACCGCCTGGTCGTGCGGGTCCTGGTAGAGGTGGTCGATGCGGTCGGTGTTGAACACCGACGCGCGTCGGATCAAGCCGTGCACCTCGTAGCCACGCTGAAGCAGCGACTCGGCGAGGTACGAACCGTCCTGCCCGGTGATGCCGGTGATGAAGGCGCGCTTCACGCCTTCCGGACCTTCTTGGGATGCTTCCGGTTCGGGAAACACGTCCGGCAAATCTCGCAATCACGGCCGTCGCACCCCCGGGCAGTACAATGCTCCCGGCCGTAGTAGATGATCTGCAGGTGCAGGTCGTTCCAGGACTCTTCCGGAAACAACCGCTTCAGGTCGCGCTCGGTCTGCACCACACTCCTGCCCGACGTCAGCCCCCAGCGCTGGGCGAGCCGGTGAATGTGGGTGTCGACCGGAAACGACGGCACACCGAAGGCCTGGGCCATCACGACGCTCGCCGTCTTGTGACCCACACCTGGTAGGCGCTCGAGTGCATCGATGTCGCCGGGCACCTCACCGTCGTGATCCTCGAGAAGCATACCGGACAGTTTGGAAATCGCCTTGGACTTCTGGGGCGACAGGCCGCACGGTCGAATCACCGAACGAATCGTCTCGACCGGGACGTCGGCCATCGCCTCGGGTGTCGACGCGAGCGCAAAGAGCTCGGGCGTCACCTGGTTCACGCGCTCGTCGGTGCATTGAGCGCTGAGCAACACCGCCACGAGCAGCGTGTACGGATCGCTGTGGTCGAGGGGGATCGGTGGTTCGGGGTAGAGCTCTTGCAGCCGTTTCCGGATGTACTCGACGCGTTCGGCCTTCAGCACGGGCGGCCACTTCGAAGGGGGGGCACCATTGGGGTCATCGATCTTTCGCTGCACGCACACCGATTGGTCAAGGTCGAGCGACCACGGCGCGCAGCGAAGCCGACCCCGGAGGCCGCCACGTGCGCGGCGTTGCGGTACGCTGTCGTTGTTGGCGGCGCTGGTCGGGTGCGGGGGAGGTTCCCAGGGCCACATCCCCGCCCGCTCCACGTTGGCGGTCGGCACGGGCACCTACGAATTGCCCACCGAGATGTGCGGTGGGTACTTCATCGTCGACGTGTGGCTCGACGGCAAGGGTCCCTGGCCGATGCTCCTCGATTCCGGAGCCGGCCGCACGCTGGTCGACCCGCGGGTGCTCGATGCCGCCGCGGTGGGCTCCACCACGGACTCGCTGCGGATCGGCCGGTTCTCGGCCCACGATCTCCGAGTCGAATCGCTCGAGATGACCGAGTTGAGTGCCGCGCTCGGACGGGATGTACTCGGAATCGTCGGGCACCCGGTGTTCCGCGACGTTCTTCAGACGTGGGACGTGGCCGCCGGTCGGATCACGCTCCGCCACGGATCGCTCGACCCCGGCGAGACGGGGGTCTGGCCGACCCGGCCAGGTGATCGTCCCTTCGTCGCGTCCGTCGTCGAGACCGACACCGTCTGGGTCCTGCTCGACACCGGGTCCAGCCGCGGCCTCACCCTGCGCAGCCTCGACCGGCTCCAACGCACGACGCCTCTCGAGACGACAGGGGCTCGGGTGCGCGTCGACGGGGTGCACCTCGTGCGCACGGCGCGCGTCGCGTCCGACGTTCGTGTGGGCCCGATCGTGGTCGAAACCCCTGTCGTGAACAACTCGGTGAGCGTGGATCTGGTAGGTCAGGAGGTACTCCGCTTCGTGCGGCTCACCTTCGACCAACGAAACGATCTGGTGCGCTTCGAGGCGATCGACGGTCGACTCCATGACCCGGTGCGCAGTCCACCCGTGCGGTCGCTCGGTTTCGCCGTCCACCCGGCGGGTGCCGCCGGCGAGGTGATCCACCTCTTCGAGGGCCGCGCCCCTCCCGGACTCGAAGTGGGAGACCTCGTGCGGGAGATCGACGGCGTGGCGTGGGGTGCGCGCGGGTGCCGCGCCTGGCCGCTCGGGCAGGCAGACGACACACCACCCCGCGATGTGGACCTGACCGTACAGAGGGGCGACTCGATTTTCGAGGTCACGGCGGTCGAGCATCGTGTGCACGTCGACGAGCCGCCGGCCGGCGGTTGGCTCCAGCGGCCCCGATCGGGAACGCGCCGTCGTGACGACGCTCCCTAGTGTAGTGTCGCCAAAGTCCTGATGCCGTTCGTGCGCGGGGGCATCCACGGGATGCGTCGTTGGAACTCCTTCCCGTAGCTATCGCTACTAGCCTCGGTGCGCCCCTCCCCCGAAAGAGCGGCGAGGGCCTCGTGGGCGAGCACCGTCCCACCGAGATCGTCGGGTGGCTGGGCCGTCACCATCGCCGGCGTGGGTCACGAGAAGTGAGCAGAGCGTGAAAATGCCGGCACGCGGCATGGTCAGTCTCCCCGGACAGCGAGAACGTTGGCGAAGTCGAAGGTCGCCCAGATCTTCTGAACACGGTAGCCGCCGACCCGAAGCATGGTCTCGAGCGAGCGTCGATTGAACATGTTGGCGTCGAGCGGATAGCCGGGCAGCTGTTTGGCGATACCGACGAGCCGGCGCAGGGCTTCCTTCGCGTGCGCGATCCGACTGTTCGACAGAGGCCCCCGGATCAAGAGAAACTGGCCCGGCCTCTGCCATTCGGCGACACGACGGATCACATCCAGCGGACCCGGAATGTGTTCGAGTACGTCGAGCAGTGTGACGACGTCGAAGGGGCCGATACCGTCTGGCGCATCCTCGATGCGGCTGTTGAGCACCTCCAGGCCGTAGTTCTCCCTCGCTGCCGCGGCCTGACGAGGGTTGATCTCGATGCCCATCACCTCGAACCCCGCCCCCCGAGCCTCGTTGAGGAAGACCCCACCCGCGCAACCGATGTCGAGCAGGCGTCCGCCCCGCACCGGAAAGAGGCCGAGGATTTCGGCCGCTTCGGCCACGAGGTGTTCCGTGGCCTGTTCGTAGCTGGCCCCGTCGAACCAGCCGCACGTCCAGTCGCCGTCCTTCGCGAAGTAGGCGTCGTCGTACATCTCCACCTGGTCGTCGGGTGAGATGGGAGGGTCGACGAACTGGTGCGTGCAGCTGCGACAGCGACGGATCCAGTACTCCCGACCCTTCCAGTCGTAGTAGAACGGATCGCGCCGGGTGGAGGGGTCTCCACACGCCGTGCAGACCGTCATACGTCTCTCGCGCCGTCGACGGTGCGCGTGCGACGTCGGCCCTCGATCTCGGCGAAGCGCCGGCCCTCGACGTCGCGCTTGCTCGCCAGGATCTCGTAGGCCTCCACCCACCGCGGGTCGGTCATCGCCCGGTCGAAAAACGAGAGCACGTCCACATCGTAGAAGAGGTTGTAGCGAAGGGGACTCGGCTCGCGTGCAAGCGCGAGCCTCGATCGTTCGCGGCAGGGTGAGTATCCACACCACGTCTCGCCGTCGCAATCGAATACGCAACCCTTGCCGCGCGTTCCCGAACCCGACACTGTTACGTAACACTGTTGGGTTCGTGGTGCGGCGGCTCTTTCGTCGAGGGGCGAGGATCGATGAGCGAAACACTGGGTGGATTCGAGAAGTTGCTGATGCTCGCCATCTTGCGCCTGGGCGCCAACGCCTACGGCGCCGCCATCTTCGAAGAGCTCGAGGCCCGAACCTCGCGCCGGGTCGCCCCGGGGGCAGTGTACGTCACTCTGGGGCGCCTGGAGAAGCGCGGCCTCGTGCGAGCGCGCCCCGGGGAGTCGACACCCGAGCGAGGCGGTCGACCCAAGAAGGTCTACGAGTTGCAGCCCGACGGCCTCGACGCCCTGCGCGGCGCCCGGCGCGACTGGGATGCCATGGCCGAGGGCCTGGGTGGCATCCTCGGAGTCGACGCATGACCCGTCCGCCGCGCCTGGCCGAATGGATCCTGCACGCGATGCTGCCCGCGCGCCGACGCGACGAGGTGCTGGGCGACCTCGCCGAGGCCCATGCCCGCCGCGTCGCGTCGGGTCGCATGGGTGCCCACCTCTGGTACGCGAGCCAGGTGCTACTCCTACCGCTCTGGCTCCTGAGCGCCTCCATACGGTCGACCCGCATCGAGGGCACGCACCTGAGGCGAGCCGCACGCAGCTTGGCACGCACGCCGGGCTTCACCGTCGTCGCCGTGCTGTCGCTGGGCCTGGGCATTGGCGCAACCACAGCGATCTCGGGCGCCCTCGAGGCCTTGATCTTCGAGACCCTTCCGGTCGACCGTCCCGAGGAGTTGTCGCTGGTGTATCACAGCTGGCCCGACGAGTGGGAGGGGGGGCAGTACGGCTCGAGCAACGCCACCGACCCATCCGACGGTACCGCCCTCGCGAGCAACGTGTCCTACCCGGCGTTCAGGGCCGCACAGGCCGCCGCCACGGGAATCGACCTGGCCGGCTACGCCTTCATTCGCGAAATGTCGGTCGTGATCGGCGATGCACCGGCGCTGGCGGCGGGCGGCATGCTGGTCTCCGGCAACTACTTCTCGACGCTGGGCCTCGAGATGACGTTGGGTCGAGCGTTGACCGAGGCGGATGAGACCCCCGGCGCCCGCACGGCCGTGCTGAGTCACTCCTACTGGGCCCGAGCCTTCGCGGCCGACCCCGACGTGGTCGGAAGAGAGCTCCTGCTCAACGGTCGCCCCTTCACCGTGGTCGGAGTCGCACAAAAGGACTACATCGGCCTCTCGCCAGGCGGGTTCTTCGGGCCGAGCGACGTGATCGTGCCCCTCACCTCGGCCGAAGCCTTCGTCCGCCTCGCGGGCGAGGAGGGCGAGTCGACGTTGACGCGCGCACTCGCACACTGGGTCCGCCTCATCGCACGCACGCCCGTGACGACCCCGGTTGCGCCCGTGCGCGAGGGCATCAGCCGAGCTGTCCGAGCGCAGATGGTCGAAAGCGGGGTGATCCAGGCCGATGTCTCCGGCGACATGGAGATGCGCTTTCTCGATGGAGCTCGGGGACTCGACTCCCTCGAAGAAGACCTCGCGGGCCCGCTCCGGATCCTTACGGGAGTGGTGGTGATCGTGCTCCTGATCGCCTGCGCCAACCTCACTACGCTCCTCCTCGCCCGCGGGGCGTCACGCACCCCCGAGACCGCCCTACGCCGCGCGATCGGCGCCTCGCGCTGGGAGCTTGCCCGGCCCCAGGTACTGGAGAGCTTGATGCTGGGGGTGCTGGGTGGCGCCGTGGGGATCGGGGCTGCGCTGTGGGCGGGACCGCTCCTCGTCTCGGCGCTGACCGACGGTGCCGGGCGAGCCGCGACCCGCTACGAACTCGACGGCGTATTGCTGGCCACGGCGGCGCTCGCGAGCGTGTTCGCGGCAGGGATCTCGGGGTGGGTCCCCGCCCTGCGCATGACGCGGACCGACCCGGCCGCGCAACTCGGCGCGCGCGGGCAGGGAGGGGCAGCCGATCGTTTTCGCCTCGGTCGCATTCTCGTGGCCGCGCAACTCGCCATCTCGGTCCCCCTGGTGGTCGCGGCAGGCCTCCTCCTCACCACCCTGGGCAACCTCGCTTCGGTCGATCCGGGCTTCGACACGCGCAACCTCATCGTGTTCGGGGTCGACGCGGGCCACGCCACCCGGGACGCCGACGAGAAGACGGCTCTGTATGCGCGCATCCTCGAAGGGGTGCGGGCCCTCGACGGCGTCGAAACGGCTTCGATCGTCGAAAACGTGCTCGTCAGCGGGTGGAGATCCAACTCGGGAGCCATGGTCGATGGCGAACGCCACATGCTCGACATGAACGGCGTCAGTCCCGGCTTCCTCGAGACCATGGGCATCGAACTGCGATCGGGCCGCATGGTGGACGACTCCGACGTCGCTGGGGCACCGCGGGTGGCGGTCGTGAACGAAACGGCCGAACGCCAGGTCTTCGGCGGCCGGGCCGTGGGTCGCAGCTTCACGATTTCGGACCAGGAGTTGCAGGTAGTGGGGGTGGTCGCCGACACGAAGTACGCAAGCCTGAAGTCGGAGGTCGAACCCGGCTTCCTGGAAAGCTGGCAACAGCGGCCGGGAGGGCTGTGGACCGTCAACTACGCCGTGCGCACCCCTCGCCCCCCCTCCGAGATGGAGGTGGTGATTCGCGACCTCGTGGCGGCTGCCGACCCTCGCCTCCCCGTGACGCGATTCCGAAGCCAGGGCGACGAGCTGGAGCGACAGGCGTCGCGCGAACGAGTCCTCGCTGAACTGTTGTCGCTCTTCGCCGGGTTTGCACTTCTGCTCTCGTGCATCGGCCTCCACGGGGTCATCTCGTTCGCGGTGGCACAGCGCCGGGCGGAGATGGGCATCCGACTCGCGCTCGGAGCGGCACCCGCCTCGATCCTCCGACTCGTGCTCACACAGGTGTTCGGCCTGACCGCGATCGGGCTCGCCATCGGTCTGTTGATCGCCTGGCAGGTGAGCCCGGTGGTCGACTCGATGCTGTTCGGCATCGATCCGGGAGACCCCTGGACGAGGGTCCGGGCCGCGATCCTCATGGCGGGCGTGGCGTTGGCGGCTGGGTTTCTGCCGGCATGGCGCGCTTCACGGGTCGACCCCCTCCGGTCACTGGCGCCGAGCGGTGGGGCGTGAGGGGCAGCGCGGCGCGTCTTCGTCGGCCTCGCGGCTCCCAACGGGTCCGCGTGGTTCCGTGCGCTAGTTCGGCAACCGATGGAAGGGCAATGGCGCGAGACTGACCTCGCCGGGCGCCTGACCACCGCGATACCGATCGACCACCGCAGAGGCGCAGTCGAACAGGCCGACGGCCGCCTCCGAAGGGGAGCGACCGCGTTCCGCCATCTCGATCAGAGACGCGCACCCGGCACCTATTCGAGCGCGCGCAATCGCGCTTCGTGGTCGGCCAGCGTGGCCCGAACGGAGGCGTCGAGAGATGCGACCGTGCGACCCAGTGCGTCAAAACGAGCCTCGAAGCGCGCCTCGAGACCTTCCATCATCGTGCGCCGTTCGTGGCGCGCCTGTTCGAACAACACCGTCGCGTGGCGGCGGGATTCCTCGATGCGGGCATCCACGCCGTCGAGACGCTGGTCTACGCCGTCGAGACGCTGGTCCATGCCGTCGAGACGCCGGTCCATGCCGTCGAGACGCCGATCCATGCCGTCGAAACGCCGGCCGAGAAACTCGACGAGCTCCGTGTATTGATCACTGGTCATGGCGTTGAGAATACGCGGCCATCCTACGCCCGTCCATGTCGGGATGCGGCGTCTCGATGGTGGGACTACGCCCGACGGGCCACGGATTTGACCCCCAAGTTGAGAACGCCATATCATCAGGCGCTGCCCGTGATGCCTGCTTCCCACCACACTGGATCGACCACCGATGACGCGCACGGAGGAGGCCCCTACCCTGGTCGTCGACCTCCATCCCTCGGGAGCGCCTGAGGAGGACGTCTAATGCCGCGCGCTCATCGGCAGCTCCCGCCACCCCTCCGACGATCCCGGCGCGCGCGACGCAGAATCGCCGCGGCTCTCCTGCTCGTGTTCGCGGGCGGCACCGCAGGGTCGTTCGTCGAAGGAGCCCATCACCACCACCATGCGCCGTCGACGGCGGGGTGGCACGGTGACCACTCGCACGACTCCGAGGGCAAGGAAGCGGTCCACGCCGGCTGCAGTCTCTGCTCGCTCGCCGGCACCCTGCTCCCGCTCCCCGAGTCGCCGCCGCCGCACGACGTCGCGTCGCGATGGACCGTCGTCGCGACCACCGCCGCGACCGACGCTCCCCCACGCCGCGATCGCGGTGTCTTCGCCCAACCTCGGGCTCCCCCCACGGCCTGACCCCCATCCGACTCCACCCCTGCCCCGCAGGGACCCTCTCATGACGGGGGACCGCGATGGCGGCACACGCCGCAGCGTGGACCCGCGTCCGACCCGTGCGCGCATGCAGTGCCCGCGGTGCCCGCTGCAGTAGCCATGCAGGCAGCACCTGCTGGGCCGGCAGCGTCGGCTGCACGTGGAGCATCTGCTGCGCCGTGCGGGAGGAGATCCAGACCGTGGGACATCAACAGACACCCGCACCAAGACCGCGATGCGTGTTGGTTGGGCGTGCGTTGCGACGGGCCGTCGCGACGTGTGCCTGCGCTGCTGCGGCGTCGCCCTTGGGGATGTTGCCCTTCGCGTCCCATGCGGCGGCGCAAGAGAAGCCAGTCGCCCGCGCGGCCGAAACGCGAGCGGAACTCCAGATCGACGGGCGGCTCGACGAGCCCGAGTGGGCGAGCGCCCCCGAGATCGGTGCCTTCACGCAGGTGGATCCGATCGCGGGCGAGCGGAGCCGGGCGCCGACCGAGGTTCGCCTCCTCTGGGACGACGGCGCCCTCTACGTAGCGGCCCGAATGACCGAACCGGAGGCGGCGAGCGGCAGCCGCGTCGAGGGGCTGCGCCGCGACTTCAACTTCGAAAACAACGATGTCTTCGGCGTGGTGCTCGACGGCTTCGGCGACGGGCGCTTCGCCATGTCCTTCATGACGAACCCGGACGGCGTGCAGCGCGATCTCCTGGTCTTCGACGGCCGCGATGCCGATCCGGCGTGGAACGGCGTCTGGCGCGTGCGCACGGCCCGCACGGAGTCCGGGTGGACCGCCGAGATGTCGATCCCCTGGGCCACCCTGCGCTACCTCGGGAGCGAAGGCTGGCAGGTCAACTTCCTCCGGGTGGCCCGGGCGATCCAGGAGACGAGCGGATGGTCGCCGTGGCACCGCGGGGTCCCCGCCCTCGACATGGCGTTCGCCGGCCGCCTCGAGGGGATCCAGCCCCCGCCGCCGAGCCTCAACCTGCAGATCCAGCCCTACACCGTCGCGCGGAGCGAGTCGGTCGGGTCGGGACTCCTCGACGGTGCCACCTCGACGGGCGACGTCGGCCTCGACGTGAAGTGGGCAGCCACTCCCAACACCGTCGTCGACCTGACCTGGAACATGGACTTCGCGCAGGCCGAGGTCGATCGCCAGGTCATCAATCTGGACCGCTTCTCCGTCTTCTTTCCCGAGCGCCGGACCTTCTTCCTCGAAAACGCCAGCCTGTTCGACACGGGCCTCGATGTGATCTCGCCCTTCTACAGCCGCCGAATCGGCTTGGACGACGAAGGGCTACCCGTTCCGGTGACGGCGGGTGGGCGGGTGACGCATCGATCCGCCACCTCGAGCGCCGGCGCCCTGATCGTGCGCCAGGAGGGGGTGGGCTCGACCGACGGGAGCGTATTCGGCGTGGGTCGCTACACCCGGAACGTCGGGGCCATGGGTCGGATCGGCGGGCTGATCACCTCGCGATACGACGAGGGCCTCGCCGCTTCCGCCTCGGCGGCCAACACCGTCGCGGCCGTCGACTGGTTCTTCCGCCCCACGACCGATCTGGTCACGAGCGGGATGGTGTCGCGCTCGTTCACCGAGGGCGCGGGGGGTGACGGCTGGTCCGCCTTCGCCTTCATCGGCAACAACGCCCCATGGGGATACCTCGGATGGCTCCAGGAGTACATCGGCGCCGAGTGGGAGCCGCGGACCGGCTTCCGCTTTTCGTCTGACGTGATCGTCACCAGCCCGGCCTTCTCGCTCGACCTGCGGCCCGATTGGCTTCCGGACTGGATCCGCTCCTACGCGCCCGGCTCCACCGTCTATCTCTTCCACCGAGCATCGACAGGGGACTTCTTCGCGGGCACCGTGACGATCGAACCCCTGAACTTCGTGCTCGAAAACGGGGGCGAGTTCGGGCTGTCGGTTCAACCCGAATGGCAGCGCTTCGAGCGGCCCTTCGAGCCGATCCCCAGGATCCAGGTGCCCGCCGCCGACTATCAGTTCAATCGGTGGACGGCGTCCGTTTCACACGACCCGTCCGCGAACCTGACGGGGAGCGCGCGCTACACCTGGGGTCCGTTCTACGACGGGACGCTCGATCGCTCGGTACTGACGGGCAAGGCGATCCTGACGAGTCACCTCGTCGCCCTCGCCTCGTGGGAGCACAGCCGCTTCCGTGGGGTCGGGGGGCTCGACGGGACGACCGACCTCGTGACCCCCGAGGTGCGGGCGGCGCTCAACCCCCGTGTCGAACTCGCCGGGATCTGGCAGTACAACACCGCCGTCCAGGCCTCGAGCCTGAACGTCCGGCTCTCCTGGGAGTTCCGCCCACTGTCGTTCCTCTATGTGGTCTACAACGACAACGCCTCGCTCGACGGAGCGCTCGAACCCTTTCCGGCTCGGCGACAGCT
>JANQNV010000048.1 GCA_028279425.1 Longimicrobiales bacterium
TCGACGAGGCCTTGGAGGCGCAGCTCATGGAGTCCGATCTGCGGGCTCGCGCGCGCGGCGCAGCCCTCCGACTGCTGGCAGCTCGAGCTCGCAGCCGGCGCGAACTGAAGGATCGGCTGCGTCGCAAGGAGTTCCCCCGAGCCGTCATCGACGACTGCCTCGACGAATTGGAAACTGCGGGATGGCTCGACGACACGGCCTTCGCCCGCAGTATGGTGCGCGATCGCCTGCGTTTGCGGCCGCGCGGGCCGGGGCGGATGACGCAGGAGCTTCGCAAGAAGGGCGTCTCCGAAGAGGTGGCGCGGGCGGCCGTGCGCGACGTCTTCGAAGAGGAGGCGGTCTCGGTCTCGGAGTTGGCCATCGAGGTCGCCGAGGGATGGCTACGACGCCAGGGCGCGGCGGCGAGAAGCGCGCTCCTCGCCGTGGAGTTCAGCCCCGAACGTGACAGGGTTCGGCGGCGCTTCTTCGCATTCCTGGCTCGCCGGGGCTTCTCCGGCACCGCGGCGCGCGAGGCGCTGGACTCCCTTCGCCGCACCGACTGAGCCCACGCTCCGTCACCCTTGCCCGGTACTTCGGGTCGCGTGTATGTTCGAAACCGAACAAACACCGAAAACGGAGTATCCGTGACCTACGTCGAGCTGCACTGCCATTCCGGCTTTTCGTTTCTGGACGGCGCGTCCCACCCCGAAGAGCTGGTCCTCGCCGCACTCGAACTCGGCTATCCGGCACTCGCTCTGACGGATCACGACGGACTCCACGGCGCCATGGAGTTCGCCCAGGCCGCTCGACTCCACGGCCTTCAGCCGATCACGGGGGTCGAGCTGACCCTGCGCGACGTGATCCCCGATCTCGACCTCGACACACAGCCGTCGTGGCCGGCGCGAGGCCACCATGTGACCCTCCTCGCCGAGACGCCGACCGGCTACGCCAATCTCTCGCGTCTCGTGACCCGGACGCGGATGGAAAGCCCTCGGGAATCGCCCTCGCTACCGCTCGACGCCCTTCTCGACGACCCCGAGCGCGTCGACGGCATCGTCTGTCTCACGGGATGCCGACGCAGCCCGGTCCTCGCCATGCTGGACTCCAGTCGGGCCGAGGCCGAGGCCATGCTCACCCGTTTCCGCGACTGCTTCGGGCCCGACCGACTCTTCGTGGAGCTCCAGGACAACCGCATTCGCGGAGACGCCGCACGAAACAAGGCGCTGGGGGCGCTGGCCGACCACTTCGGCCTCCCGGTCGTCGCCACCAACAACGTGCACATCCACCGGCACGAGCGTCACCGACTCCAGGACGTGCTGACCGCGATCCGTCACCGTTCGACGCTGGACGGCTCCCACGCCATGCGTCGTCCGAACCTCTGCCACGCTCTCGCAGCGGCCGACGAGATGGCCCAGCGGTTCGTCAGCCGGCCCGACGCGCTCCGGAGCACCCTCGTGCTCGCCGAACGCTGCAGCGACTTCGACCTCACGCGCGACCTCGGCTACACCTTTCCCGACTTCGAGGGGAGCGAGCGCGGTGGGGCCCTCGAGACGCTGGCGGCCGTCTGTCTCGCCCAACTCGCGCGACGGTACGAGCCCGGTTCGAAGCTCGAGAAGAAGGCCGAGGAACGGCTCCATCAGGAGTTGAAGCTCGTCGACTTGCATGGGCTGGCCGGCTTCTTCCTGGTCTACCGCGACATCATGAATCTCGCCCGCGACGTCGCCCTCGAGGTGCGGGGCGAAGCGCCACGCGCGCGCTCCGGGCTTCCCCCTGGCCGAGGGAGAGGATCATCGGTCTCGTCGATCATCTGCTACCTGATCGGGCTGTCGCACGTCGACCCGGTCAAAGCCGATCTCTTCCTGGGACGTTTCCTCAACGAGGCCCTCGGCAGCGTACCCGACATCGACCTCGACTTCCCGCGCGACATTCGCGAAGAGCTGATCCTGCGCGTCTACGAGCGCTATGGGCACGATCACGCCGGCCTGGTCTGCACGTTCCCCACCTATCGGCTGCGCTCCGCCGTCCGCGAGGTCGGCAAGGTGCTCGACCTCCCCTTCGGCGACCTCGAGAAGCTTGCCAAACTGGCCGAGCGGCGTTCGGCGACGGGTGTAGCCGAGGAGTTGCGCCGGCTACCGGAGTTTCGTGAGAAGGCCGACGGCCCGCTCTGGCAGGCTCTGGGCGCCCTCTGCGAAGAGATCGCGGGGCTGCCCCGTCACGTGTCCCAACACGTCGGAGGCATGATCATCTCGTCTCGTCCTCTGATCGAAATCGTGCCTCTCGAGCCCGCGGCGATGGAAGGCCGTGTGCTCTGCCAGTGGGACAAGGACTCCTGCGACGACGCGGGCTTCATCAAGATCGATTTCCTCGCCCTGGGAATGCTCTCCCTCGTCGAAGACGCGGTCGACCTGATTTCGGAGCGGGAGGGGCTGCCTCCCGATCTGTCGCGCATCGACTACCGCGACGACGTCATCTACGACCGCATCTGTGCCGGCGATACGGTGGGGCTGTTCCAGGTGGAGAGCCGGGCGCAGATCCAGATGGTGCGTCGGGTACGCCCGCGCACGATCGAAGACCTCGCGGTGCAGGTGGCCATCGTGCGCCCGGGGCCGATCGTGGGTGGGGCGGTCAATCCGTACGTGCGCCGGCGAGAGATGCTCCGCGAGGACCCCGACTTCGCGGTCCCCTACGATCACCCCCTCCTCGAGGAGGCGCTCGGCGAGACGCTGGGCGTCATCATCTTCCAGGATCAGGTGCTCACGGTGTGTCAGGCTCTGGCCGGATTCACCGACGGACAGGCCGAGGGACTACGACGCGCGATGAGCCGGAAGCGCTCGCACGAGGCCATGCAGGCGCACTGGGAAGCGTTTCGCGATGGAGCCGCCGAGCGGGGTGTCGACGAGCTCGTGGCGCGCAAGATCTTCGACCAGGTCTCGGCCTTCAGCGCCTTCGGGTTCCCGAAGTCACACGCTGCGGCCTTCGGCTTGCTCGCCTACCAGTCGGCCTGGCTGCGTCACTACCACCCCGTCGAGTACTACGTCGCGCTCTTCAACAACCAGCCCATGGGTTTCTACTCGCTCGACGCACTGGGGAGAGACGCGCGTCGGAACGGAATCGAAATCCGCCTGCCCCACATCAACGAGAGCCGGGTCGAGTGTACGCCCGAGGGCGAGCACCTCCGTGTGGGACTCGGCTTCGTACGCGGCCTGGGCACCGAGATGGCCGAGCGGGTCATCGCCGAGAGGGACGATCGAGGACGATTCCTTTCCCTCGTCGACTTCCTGCGGCGCACCCCTGCTACCCTCAAGCGCCCGTCGGTGGAGAACCTGATCTGGGTGGGCGCCTTCGACGACACCGGACTCACCCGACGCGAACTCCTGTGGCAGGTCGGGCTGTGGCTCGGCCCCGAGAGTGACGCGCGGCGCGCCGGCGGACGCGACGACCATCCGCAGCACGAGCTACCTCTCGACGATCCATACGCCGACCTCCCGTTCGGCGACCTCGACGACGCCGATCGACTCGTGGCCGAATACCGCATGCTGCGCTTTTCGACCCGACTGCATCCTCTCTCGCTGCTGCACGGCCAGCTCCCTCGTGACGTCGTGGGCTCCGATCGATTCCCCGACATCGCCGATCGCAGCATGGTATGCGTCGCAGGGCTGGTCACCACCCGTCAGAGACCGGGTACGGCCAAGGGCTATGTGTTCGTCCTGATGGAAGATGAGCACGGTGCCATCAACGTGATTCTCAAGCCCGACATCTACGAGCGATTCAGCTCCGACGTGCGGCTGGAGCCCTTTCTGGTGGTACGCGGCCGACTGCAGAAGGACGGCGCCACCATGAACGTCATCGCGACCCATGTGGAGGCCGTGCGCGCAGACCCGCGCTCGAAGGCCGGTCGATCGGCGCTCAACCCCAACCTCCCCAACCCACAGGACTACTGGGGCGAGCGCACCGCCGAGAGTACCGGCTTCAGCTACCTGACGGCTCTCCGCCAGAACACCCCGGGCGCCAAGAGCTGGGGATGAGCGCCCTACTCGGCGCGCAACGCCACGACGGGGTCGACGCGTGTGGCACGTCGGGCGGGCACCAGCGTCGCAAGAATCGTGAGAGCGAACAGCAGTGCGACCACACCCGCCAACACCAGGGGGTCGCGGGCCCGCACCATGAACAGGAGGCTGTCGATCACCCGCCCGGTCAGGATCGTGACGCTCACCCCCGCTACCACGCCCCAGAAGGCAGGCATCAGCCCCTGCACGACCACCATCGAGCGCACCCGGCCCGCGCCCGCGCCGAGCGCGACCCGGACGCCGATCTCGCGTGTGCGCCGCGACACCAGAAACGACACCACACCGAACAGTCCGACGCCCGTCATCACGACCGCGAGTATGGCGAAGGCACCCACGAGTGCGAGGTAGAAGCGGGTCGTGCCGGTGGCATCGACCATCGCCTGCTGCATCGTCTCCACCCGGGTGAGCGGCAGGTTCGGGTCCATCTCCTGCACGATCGCGCGCGCGGCGGGGATCAACCCCTCCGTGCCCGCCCGTCCGCGCAGGTGCACCGACAGGCGGCCGGGCCCGAACTGGGTGTGCGGTACGTAGATCGCAGGATCCGCCTCCGCGGTCGGACGGGCTCGCACGTCGCCGACGACACCGACGATCCGGAAGCCCTCGGCCGGTCTCCAGCCGAAGCTGGCCGACATGCGGAAGGTGCGGCCCAGTGGGTCCTCGGCCGGAAAATGATCGCGCACGAAGGCCTCGTTGACGACCGCCACCCCGAGCGGCTGCTCGACATCGCCGGGCAGGATCCCGCGCCCCTCGAGGAGTCGCAGACCGAGCACCTCGAAGAAACCGGGAGTCGCCGGCCGGATCGCGGCGTCACGCTCCTCTCCCGGCTCCGGCGGAGGCCGGTCGAAGATGCGAACCGATCCGTAGATGCGCCCACTCCAGAGGGGTGGATCCCACGCGCTCCCCACCGCCTCCACACCCGGCACGTCGCCAAGCCTCCTTTCGAGACGCTGATAGAAGTCGGTGATCTGCGCGAGCTCGGGATACGTCGACCGTGGGAGGTCGAGATTGAATCGTACGACTTCGGTCTGGTCGAAGCCGAGATCGACGCTCTGCAGCTCCGCCAGACTCCGCATGAACAGCCCGGCACCGGCGAGCAGAACGACGGAGAGTCCCACTTCGGCGGCCAGGAGGGCCGACCGAAAGCGGGCTTCTCGGCGATGGCCCGAACGGGCCGCGCCGCCCAGGGCGCTCGCTGCCGTACCTCGCGCCAGGCCCAGAGCGGGCGCGAGGCCGAACAGCAGGGTGACCACCACGGTGAGCGCGGCGCCGAACAACAGTACCGGCGTATCGAGGGCCACCGTCTCCATCCGCGGCACGGTGTCGGGTGGAACGAATCGAAAGGCACGCACGGCCAGGGCGGCTACGGCGACGCCGAAGCCACCTCCGAGCGCCGCGAGGAGCGCACTTTCGGCCAGGGTGCCCCCGACGACGCGGCGTGGGCTCGCGCCCAGCGCAGAACGGACCGCGACCTCCGTGGTGCGCGACGCGGATCGAACGAGCAGAAGGTTGGCGACGTTGGCGCAGGCGATCAGCAACACGCCGCCCACCGCGCCCAGCAAGACCCAGAGCCCGCCGCGTACGCCCCCCACCACGACGTCGATCATCGATTCGACGCGAAGCCCCTTGAACTGGTTCGAGTCTGGATACTCCGCGGCCAGAACCGCCGCCGTCGAGGCCACGCGCTCGGCGGCCTCGGCCGCGTCCACACCCGGCGCCAGCCGGCCCACGGCCAACAGCGTCTGACACCCCCGTCCACAACTCGACAGATCCGTGCGGTGGGGTACCCACACCTCGGCCCGGTCCGGATACTCGAAGCCAGCGGGCATCACACCGACGATCTCGTGGGTCTGCTGGTCGAGATCGATGGTGGAGCCGACGACGTTCGGATCTGCGCCCAGACGGTCCATCCAGAAGCCGTAGCTGACGACGGCGACGTACGGCGCGTCGGGCGAGTTTTCCTCCGCTCGGAGATCCCGTCCCAGGTGCGGCGCCCCCTCGAGCACCCCGAGCAGGGAGCCCGTGACCCTCGCTCCATCGACTTCGACCGGAGCCGCGCCGCCGGTGAGCGTGTAGCTCCCCGGCGTCCAACCTTCGACGGCCGAAAACACCGCCGTCTCCTGCAGGCTGTGGATATCGGGCACCGACATCGAACCGCGAGCCGGCTCGGACTGGGTGTCGTACGACCAGACCATGACGAGCTCGTCGGGATCGGAGTACGGAAGCGGACGGAGGAGCACACCGTTGATCACGCTGAACACCGCCGTCGTCGCGCCGATGCCGAGTGCGAGGGTCGCCACGACGAGAGCCGCGAAGGCCGGGCGGCGACGGAGGGAGCGCGCCGCGAAGCGGAGTTCCTGCAGTACGACATCCATGATGGTCGACCGGTCGAGGGAGCGAGGACGGAGCGCCGGGCCACTCGTCGACCCGGACGCGGAGGGAGACCAGTGCTCGCGAAGACCCGCTCGCACGATCCCTACGAGGCTGCGCATCGCGAAGAGGGCACGGCCGACACCTCGACGTTCCCCCATGCCGTCGCGTACGGTCTCGAGCATTCCTTCGGCGAAGTGCTCGCGGAACTGCCGGGGCAAAACGCGCGTGGCGAGTCGAAGCAGAGACTCCATCACGAGGACTCGCCCCCAGGGAGCAGATCATGACGGCGCGCGAGTTCGACCAATTCGGCCAGCCGCGCCGCCTCTTCCTGCGCGGCGACGACCCCGGCGGCGGCCAGCCCGTAGTATTTGCGCGGGCGACCCCGGGTGCCGGGGGGGGCGTCGGCCGGCGGTGCCTCCTCCTGTACGAGGCCCGCGGCCATGAGTCGCCCCAACACGCGGTAGAGTGTGCCGACGTCGGGGGTGAAGCGACCTCCGGACTGCTGCTCCACCGCCTTCATCAGGGCGTAGCCGTACGACGGCGCCGGGCGAAGGGCCATCACCACCTGGAATTCGAGGGGGGTGAGCGGGATCGCATCCGACATGGCACCTTCCTCTGCGTACGGCGGGGTTTTTACATGTATCGCGATATATATGCACGAAGCATGTAAGGACCTCACCCCCGCGACAAGGGGAGATCCCCCGGGTCGCCGCGCGCCCGACTCGAAACTCACCCCACCCGATTCTCCACCACGAGGCCAACCATGAAACAGCTCTCCCCGCTCATCACCGTCGAGGCCATCGAACCCTGCCTACCCTTCTGGACCGAGCGACTCGGCTTCGAGATCACCGGCACGGTGCCGCACGGCGACGTCATCGGATTCGCGATGATGTCGAAGGGGGCGGTGCAGATCATGTATCAGACCAGGGCGAGCATCGCCGACGACATCCCTGCCCTGCTCGAAGACTTCGGCACCGGGAAGACCCCCCTGTTCATCGAAGTCGAAGCGATCGACCCGCTGCTCCCTGGGCTGGAGGGTGCCGAGGTGGTGGTGGAGCGCCGCACCACCTTCTACGACATGGACGAGATCTTCGTGCGCGCGCCCTGCGGAACGGTGGTCGGGCTCGCCGCGCGCGTCACCGCCGCCGACTGACGGCGATCGGCGACGGGGGACGCGCTGACGACGAACGGCGACCGTCTGACAAGGACCAGCCAAGCCAAGGCGACCCGCTGACCGCGGCTCCCGCTGGGCCCCCGTTCGTCAGCCGCCCGCGACCTCCACGGTCACCTCAAGAGGCCCGACGCTGAGCCCGGGAGGAATCCCGACGAGCCCGGGGAGTTCGACCTCGTCGCCCTCCGACTCGAGCTCGGCGTCGTCCACGGGCTCGACCACGCGGTCGGCGGGATCCCGCCACGCCGAGAAGTCCTCGGCCGGCGCCAGTCCGATGCGCCAGGCGCCGGCTGCAACGTAGTCGAGCGCGGAGGGCTGTCCGGCGACGGCGTGGAGGGCGTGCAGGAGCCCCCAGCGCGCGAAGGGGTCGTCCGGGAGGTCGGTCACCCCTGCGGCGTCGGACGCAACCGAGACGGCACCGGCGGGTGGCTGCACCCGCAACGTCGAGAGCGTGACCTCGCTCCCCGCACCCGCGAGGTGCAGTCGTAGGCCGGCGGCGGGGACCGGAGCGGCGGCAGCCGGAGCAGCTCCGTCGGGCGCCGCAGCGGCGGCGTCCGAGGGGGGAGCGCCGTCCGGTGTGGACACCTCGGCGGCGCGTGCGTCGATGATGACGACGCCCGATGCGCCGACGACCACCCCTCGGTCACCGTCCACCACCAGCGCCGTGTTTTCGTCGATCCCGAACCCGACGTCGTACGGCGCGGCCAGCACCGTCGTCATCAGCAGACGACCCCACCTCCCCCGCGCCAGGAAGTGCTGATCGAGCCATCCATGTGCGAACAGCCCCAGTCCATCCGACACCTCCACTCCCTGCGGGTCGGTGCCGACGCCGGCCATGAAGGCATCCGCGCTCGACCCACCTGCGATGATCCGCCCGCCCATCATGGCCGCGCCCGCGCTCGACCCGGCGACGACGGCCCCTTCCCTCCAGCGCGCCATGAGCGCCTCGTAGGCCGGGGTCGAGCGACCGTCGGGCCGGAAGGCCCGCACGATGCGCGACTGCGACCCGCCGGTGAAGTAGAAGCCCGCACAGCGACGCATGCGTTCGGCCACGGCCGGGTCTTCGGCCTCCTCCGGCGGACCGACGGTGATCAGCACACCCTCGGCCGTGCCCTCCCCGCCCCACCGGTCGATTCGATCGACCGCGGTCGCCATGGAGCGCTGCGGCTCGCCGCTGGCCGTGGGCACGACGCAGATCGGACCGTCGCCCGAACTCCCGTCGAGCACGGCACGGTACACGGCCTCGTTGTCGGGCGAGAGCGCCCCGCCGATGATCACCAGTCGCCCCGCGCCGCCTGCGATCGGGGGCGGTGCGAAGCGAACGGCCGCCACACTCGCCGCGGTGCCCGCCGGGCCGGACGAGCGCCCGGGGTCCGTCGATCCGGAGGCGCCCCCGGCGTCTTCGGACCCACCCGCCCCGCCCGGGCCACAGGCCGCGGGGCCAGACACGAGGAGCGCGAAGGCGATCAGGGAGGGGGCGCGGCGTCTCATGAGCCTGTCCAGGTAGGATTCTTTCGCACGAAGCGGAGCATGCCCGCGTAGTCGGTCGCCGCCGAGAACACGTCGAAATACCCCTCGACGTCGTCGCCCCGCCATGGACGCAGTTGGTCGCGTGTCTCCGCATCGAAGGCCTGGGCATCGGCCTCCGCAACCCCCCGAGCCTCTGCAGCCTTCACCCGGGTATGCAGCGCGCGAAGGGTCCGGTGGAATTCCTCCGCCCGACCCACGGGGTCGCCGTGGAGGCCGAAGTGGGTCCAGACGGCCCGCTCCGGGCCCACACCCCGAATCCGGTCGAGCGTCTCGAGCCACGCCCCGACGTCGACACCCGGAGGCGGTGTGGCCGGATGCACCGGCGCCTCGGGGTGCAGGAGGATCCCCAGCGCATCACCGGCCGCCAGCGTACCCGTGTGCTCGTCCACGTACGACAGGTGGTGGTCGATGTGGCCGGGTGTGAAGATGGCGCGCAGCCACCGCAACGGGCCCCGGGCGCCGCGCCTCCATGGCACGATCTGGTGGGCGGGCACGGGCCGCACCTCCCCCCAGAGCCGATCGTGGGCCTCCCCGAAGGTGCGCCGGGTGCTCGCCACGAGCCGCTCCGGTGCCGCCAGGTGCGGCGCTCCGTCTTCGTGCACGTGAACCCTCAGCTCCGGAATCTCCCGGGCGAGGTGACCCGCCGCCCCGGCGTGGTCGAGGTGGACGTGGGTCAGGCAGAGGTGACGCACCTCGGCCAGATCGACCCCCACCGCCCGCGCTCGCTCTCGGAGGCGCTCGAGACAGGTCGAGGGCCCCGGATCGACGAGCACCACCTCGTCGCCGACGAAAAAGGTGGCCGCGATCGCCTCGTCGATGCCATCGAGTCCGACATCGACGAGGCAGAGCCGCTCGGCGATCAACCGCGTTCTTCGACCGGGACGAAGGTGCGTTGCCGCGGGCCGGTGAAGACCTGGCGGGGACGGGCGATGCGCTGCTCGTCGTCTTCGACCATCTCCTGCCACTGGGCCAGCCAGCCCACGGTACGCGGGATGGCGAAGAGCACCGGGAACATCTCGACCGGGAAACCGAGAGCCTGGTAGATCAAGCCGGAGTAGAAGTCGACGTTCGGGTAGAGATTGCGCGAGATGAAGAAGTCCTCTTCGAGAGCGATCCGCTCCAACTCCAGCGCGATGTCGAGCAACGGGTTGCGCCCCGTCACCTCGAACACCTCCTCAGCCGTGCGCTTGATGATCGCGGCGCGCGGGTCGTACGACTTGTAGACCCGGTGACCGAAGCCCATCAGCCGCTCCTCCCGGTTCTTCACACCCTCGATGAACGCCGGGATGTTCTTGACGTCACCGATGCGATGCAGCATCCGGAGCACGGCTTCGTTCGCACCGCCATGGAGTGGTCCGTACAGCGCCGCCATGGCCCCAGCCAGCGCAGAATACGGGTCGGCCTCCGAGCTCCCGATCACGCGCATCGTCGTGGCCGAGCAGTTCTGCTCGTGGTCGGCGTGCAGAATGAACAGCACGTCGAGCGCGCGCTCGAGCACCGGGTTCGGCTTGTACTCCTTCACACCGATCCGGAAGAGCATGTTCAGGAAGTTGGCCGTGTACGAGAGCTCGTTTTCGGGATACACGATCGGCAGACCGCGGTGGTACCGGTACGCGAAGGCCGCGAGCGTGGGCATCTTGGCCACGAGCCGATTGATCTGGATCCACCGATTGTGCGGATCCTGTACGTCTTTCGCCTCGGGGTAGAAGGTCGAGAGCGCCGACACCGCGCTGATCATCATCCCCATCGCGTGGGCGTCGTACCGAAAAGCGTCGAGCAGGTCGGTGATGTTTTCGTGCACGTAGGTGTGATAGGTCACGTCGTGCACGAAGGCGTCGAGTTCCGACTGGCTCGGCAGGTCTCCCTTGAGAAGCAGGTAGCTGACCTCGAGGAAGCTCGAGCGCTCGGCCAGCTGCTCGATCGGGTAGCCTCGGTATTCGAGGATCCCGTTGCCGCCATCGATGAAGGTGACGTTGGAGCGAGTGAAGGCCGTGTTCGAGAAGGCGGGGTCGTACGACATCATCCCGAAATCGTCGTCGTTGACCTTGATCTGGCGCAGATCCATGGCACGGACGACATCGCCTTCCAGGATGGGGACCTCGTACTCCTTGCCGGTACGATTGTCGCGGATCGTCAGGGTATCGGGGGTGCCAGCACTCTCTTCGGACATACTCGAATCCTTGTCGAAAGCCGGCTGCCTGGGCCGCGAACCGGCATCGATGAACACATTGAAGGGTCAGCCATATATTGTACCGAGATCGGGGGCTCGGCATAAGGCTGTCCCCCGCCCCAGTTACCGGATGTAAACACGATGGCCGCCAACGTTCTCGGTACCCCTCTCGCGGAGTGTTCTCGCGACCCCCTCACCGGCTTCTACCGCGACGGTTGCTGCAATACCGGCCGGGAGGATCGCGGTGTCCACGTCGTCTGCACCCGCGTCACCGCCGAGTTTCTCGAATTCTCGCGCTCAGCCGGCAACGACCTCAGCACACCGCGGCCCGAGTTCGCATTCCCCGGCCTTCGACCGGGGGATCAGTGGTGCCTGTGCGCGGCACGATGGGCCGAGGCCTTGCGAGCGGGAGTCGCCCCTCCGGTGGTGCTGGAGGCGACCCACATCTCGGCGCTCGAGTACGCCGACCTGGGCGACCTCAAGGCCCATGCGTGGAGGGGGGTCGATTGACCGGGCTCACGGCGCGCCACGGGTTCGGCACGGCGGTCCGCTCGGCGGTTGCGGTCGGCGTGGCTCTATGTGGGCATGTCGGCTTCGCTCTGATCGGGACCGCGACGACGGCGTGGGCGGCGGCCGCGCAAGTCTCGTCGATCCCGGACGATACGGTGGCCGCGTCGCAGACCCGGCTCTGCGTCGAGGCCGATCGATTCCTGCGCGACGCGATGGGCATGCAGACGCTGATCGAACCCGACACGATCGACGACTGGCGCACGCAGGCCATGGTGCCCGGGTGTCGGGTGACCGCCGCCGGTGGGAGTCCGCGGGCTCCCGTGTTCATCGCGCGCGAGTTCTTCGACGTGCTCGGGGACTCCGGATGGGAGCGCACACCGGATCCCCGAGACGCTCCCAACGAGGCATCGATTCGATTTCGGCGGGGGGGTGCCGATTGCCTCTTCACCTTCTACGACCGGAGCGTCGCGCTGGGCACCGACGCGGAGTTCGCCGTTTCCGACGCCGTCGATCTCGAACGAGGTGAGTCGCTGTACTACTTCCTGGTCATGTGCACCCCGGCTGCACCCGCCGCTCCGCGAGGGGGCTGAGACCCGGAGCGACCCGGCTGACCCGGCTACCGCACAGCCGCGACGCCGGCCTCGAGGGCCTCGACGAGTCGCGGCACATCGGCCTCGGGCGTACAACACAGGGCGACCCGAACCGCACCCTCGATCGGCACCACGTATACTCCGCGCCCGCGCATGACGCGAGCGGTCTCGGCCCCGTCGGGCGAAAACACCGCCACGAAGAATCCACTGTCGTAGCGCGGCACGGGAAGGCCGGCGCGCTCCGCGTGGCGATTGAAGGCGTCCACGCGCCGCTGCAGCAGGTCGCAGAGCGCGTCCTGTTCGCGCCCACTCCGCTCCCGAAGAGCCGGTTCGGTGAGCATCCGCGCGATCGCCGTCTGGCCCAGGTGGTTACAGTTCGACCAGGTGGCTCGACAGGTGTAGCCGAGTGCGTTCTCGATCTGCGCGAGTTCTCCCGCATCGCGGTGAAGGGCGACGAGCGCGCCCACACGCGCCCCGTACTGGGTGTACGCCTTGGAGGCGGTCCAGGCGACCAGGACGGTGGCCTGGGCGAGCATGGCGCGCGCACCCTCCATCCACGACAGCTCCGACGCGCCCCCGTACCGCATGTAGGCCGCATCGATCAGGACGGTGAGCGGTGCACGTGCCCCGAGGCGATTGACGCACTGGGCCACCTCCCGCCACTCCTCGTCACTCAGCGAGTAACCCGTCGGATTGTGGCAGGGGAAGTTCAGCACGAGGAGCACCCGGCCCTGCTGGTCGACCTGCCGCTTCAGACCCGTCTCGAGGGCGGCGATATCGAGTGCGCCGTCGTCGTCGAACATCCGGAAGGTCTCGATGCCGCGACCGGCATGGGTCGCGATGGCGCGGTACGGCCCCCAGAAGAAGCTCGTCGTGAGGAGCTTCTGACCCGGCGCCAGGAAGTTCACCACCGCCTGATGGATCGCACCGGTGCCCCCCGGGGTCGCCACGGCCATCGACCGTTCCGCGAGGGGGTCACCCGCGAACAGGGTCGCCAGGACGGCGTCACGGAACGCGGGGAGACCCGAGATCGGCGCGTAGCCGGCGGTCCGCTCGGAGTGGCACTCCGACAGCGTCTGCAGGACGGACGGTAGGACAGCCAGTCGCCCCTCGTCGGTCATGAGCGCCCCAATGGTGGCGTTGAGAATCGACTCGCCCGACGCCGCTCGCCGCCGCGCCTCGGCGTTGAGCTGGAAGATCGGGTCGTCGCCCGCTCGATCCCGC
Organism: Longimicrobiales bacterium; assembly: GCA_028279425.1. Lineage (GTDB taxonomy): Bacteria > Gemmatimonadota > Gemmatimonadetes > Longimicrobiales > Gaopeijiaceae > Gaopeijia. The sequence continues at coordinate 13,612 of JANQNV010000048.1, forward strand.
GCGGCCGGGACGAGGGAGCTCAGCATCGTGTGGGACATGCGTGCACTCGTGGCGGAGGGTCGGTCACACCACCGAAGAGAGGCGGTTCGGCCCGGATGTCAACCGGGCAGGCCAGCGCGCGCGAGGGCGAGTTCGCCGGTTGGAAGCTCGAGGAAGCCGTAAGCGCTCCCACCCACGAAGAGTTTCGGCATGAAGTTGGATGGAAGGCGCACCCGGGTCGAAAGCTCACCCTCGACGTCGAACGACTCCCACAACCGCGTGGACGGCGCCGCCTCAGGATGGTAGCTCAGCAACGTCGGATGGACGTCGGGAGCGTCGTCACCCAGGGTTCGCACCCAAAGTCCCCCTCCCTCGCCCCATCGAAGCTCATCGAAGCTGGGCACGTGGTCGGCCACCGTCTGATCGCGGACGAGCCCCGCGAGCATGTCACGGAATCGCTCCTCGACGTCGATGCCCTCGATCGACGTCTCCCGCATGCCTGGAGTCACCGGGCTCCGCGGGCGCGCCAGGCAGCTGAGCACGACGGCGTCCGACCCGAGGTCCCACTGCGAGACGCATGGCTCGAGTCCGTCGGAGAAGCCCATGCGGCCGTCCGCTCGGATAGCGAGCAAGGTGCGCGGGGGGAACGCCTCGACGGGTCCGATCATCCCTCCGGCCTCCATCCAGCGGGTGTCGCCCCACTCGTCGACGACGTAGGTGGAGTCTTCACCGACCGACTCCCACTGGACGACCGTGGTGACTCCGGTGTCGAAGTTCACGTTGCTCATCGACACACGGAGGACGCCGCCAGCCCACGCCCGGAGCGGGTGACGGTTCCAGTCGGGGCTCGGGTGACCCGGCACGCGTCGCGAGGGATCGGTGCCGAGAAGAACGCCGTCGCCGTCGAACCGACTGAAGCGCGCATTGCGCCCGTCGAACACCAGGAGGCCTTCGTCGACCCACCCCATGCCGTTGATCGAGCCGAACTCGCCCGGTCCCTCCCCGGCCCGACCGAACGTGGTGACGTGGCCCCCCGCGGTCGATACCACGTGCACCTGCGCCTGGTCGCCGATATAGAACCGGTCGCCCTCCAGGACCAGCTGGTCGGGGCGCGACAGTGATTCGTCGCGCCACAGCAACTCGACGACCGCCACGGGGGCCGCCATCCCCGGGTCGGGAATCTGAACCCAGGTCGTGTCACCGGTCGTCGTGCGGAGTACGGCATCGAGCTCGGCCTCGCCCCCACCGCAGCCGCACGCGAGGGCGGAGACCACGATCACCGCGCAGCCCACCTTCAGCGTCTCGAACCGCCCCGATATCAAGGCTCCCACGACTCGCCGGTCCAACACATCTGCCAGAATCGCCATTCGTAGCGCGAGGACACCTCGAAGATTTCGGCAAGCCGGCGGCGCTTGTCGGCGGAGATCCCGACTCCGAGGCGGTCGAGTTCGCCACGGAGCCAGTCCGTCGCCTCGGCGAATTCGTCGGAGGCGTACATCTCGACCCAGTCCGCATAGCGGTCGTCTGGCGAAGGTCCCCACGTCTTCATCGTCCGCGCAATGTGCAGGTATCCCCACGAGCACGGCAGAAGCGCCGCAAGGAGATCGAGCATGTCGCCGTCGGCGGCCGTCCGGAGCAGGAAGTCGGTGTAGGCCCGGGTGGTCGGCCACATGCGCTCCGCCTCGAGCTCGACGGGAGCGATGCCGAAGCGCTCGGCGTAGTCGCGATGGAGTTGCATCTCGGTGTTCAGGGTCAGATGCAGCACCTCGGCATACCACCCCATCGACTCCAGACGATCGGCCTTGGCCACCGCCCAGGCGAAGATGCGCGCGAAGTCCTTCAGGTAGAGGTAGTCCTGGCGCACCCAGTGAGCGAAGAGCGCCTCGTCGAGTGTACCGTCGGCGATCCCCCGAACGAACGGATGCTCGAGCTGCGCATCCCAGAGGGGCACGACCGAGCGATGGAGGTGAAGCGACAGGGACTCTTCGGTCATGGTAGAGGGACTCGCTAGCGTGCTAGAGTGCAAAGAGGCGGGTGATCTTCAGTGTGAGTAGCCGGTCTAGCACCGTTCGGGCGCCGCGATCGCGTCGCTCCGTGTAGACCAGAAAGACGTCGCTGAGCGGGGCATGCCGCCAGTTGAAGCGAAGGTTGGTCACGACCTCGTCCGTGGCTTCGTTGTACTGCACGAGCGCGCTGCCCAGCAGAGTGGGCGACGCATAGCTTTCCAGGCGCAACCCGTAGACGTCGGCGCTGACGGGGGCGAACTCCGGCAAATCGATCCGGTTCCGGTTCACCGACAGCGACGCGACGATCCGGTAGCTCCAGCGGGCGAAGAGCTGCGCGCCGATCGAGGTGCGCGATCCCCCGAAGTACCCACCCGTCGTCACATTCACGCTCGCCGAAACCGGCCGCGCCCGATTGAACTGGTAGTCGGCCTGCACCTCGGTGAAGTCGTACGCACCCTCGCCTACGGTCGCACCGCGTACCGAGAAGGGCTCGAACACCCGCTCGAAGCGGTCGCGCACTTCGATCGACGCCTGCCCGCCGTCCCAGAACTCGGTGCGCACTCCGGCGGCGAGTTGGCGCGTCTCGAGCACCCCGGCCGTGGTCTGGAAGTGGTCGAACTCGACGAATGGACTGACGAGCTGCACGATCGGCCACTCGACCGGACGGCGGATGCCGAACAGCCCGTAGCGCTGCAGGAGATCGTCGCGCCGCACGAAGCCCACGGCGGGAGCGAAGTCCTCTCCGATCGTCCGCACCATGGCGACGGCTTCGAGTGTGGCGGATCGCCACTCCACCGACAGGCGGCCGGCCACGTCACGATCGAGTTCACTCCCGTCGATGCGGTCTCCCTCGGTGGCCGCCAGGTAGGACTGCACGAAGAGGCGGTCGCCGAGGGTCTGGTAGTTCGCGTCGATCCCGTAGCTCCGGTTGTCGCGAAACGCCGTGCTGTCGGGGGGCAGCGCGGAGGTGACACTGCGGTTGACGAAGATGCCTCCGACGTCGAGCCCGTCGAGGGGCCGAAGCCTCAGCCGAGCGACGCCGAAGTTCTCGGCCGGAGCGGCACCCTGCTCGCGCGTCTGAATGTCGAGAACACCGATCTCGAAGGGGCCCGCCGTGCCGGACACACGCCCACCACCCAGGATCGGGAGCGGGGACCCGTCGGGTGCGAGACCGATTCGGCGTGAGAAGAAGAGGCTGAAGTCCCGGCTACTCGCCCCCGTACGCAGCCCGGGCCCTCCGCCCCGGTCTCCGAACTGGAACACCCCCGCGTTTTCCAGGAAGAACTCGCGGAGCTCGGGGAAGAACAGGGAGAACCGGGTGAGGTTGACCTGCTGCTGGTCGACCTCCACCTGCGAGAAGTCGGTGTTGAGCGTCAGGTCGGCGGTGAGCCCCGAGGTGATCCCGTACTTGAGGTCGACCCCGGCGTCGGCGTCGACGTCGGTACCGGGCCGGCTCGACCCCGTCGCTCGAGCCGAGAGCCCATACGGCTTCACGAAGAGCGGCTGCCCGGAGCGCAGCCCTTCCAGCCCCTGCAACGTTCCGGCCCGCGACATGGTGAAGAGCGGCCAGCGTCGATCCATCGGCGCCCAGGTCGCGTCTTCGTTCTTGCTCCGGTTGCGGCGCAGGAGATTCAGCCCCCAGCTCTGGACCGGGCGGCTCGGGTCGTAGCGCAACGTCACCCAGGGGATCTCCATCTCGAGGGTCCATCCCTCGTCGTGTACGCGGGTGCGCACGGTGACCACGCCTTCCCAGGCGAAGTTGAGGTTGCGGCCGTCGTCGTTGACCTGTCCGTCGCGAAACGCCCCGCCCGGGTTGATGAAGAAGGTGAAGCCGTTCGAGCGGTCCAGGAACGGGTCGAGCGCAATCCCGAAGGCGTCGCCGTCGCGGGTGTTCGGGTCGCGTTGGAGGGTGGGGATCACGAGCGAGGACGGGTCTTCGTCGTACAGGACCGCCCCGATGTAGAGGGCGTCATCGTCGTAGATGATCCGGACCTCGGTACGATCGGTAGCCGGCCGACCCTGATCGGGCTTCTGCTGCGTGAACTGGTCGATCACGACGGCAGCCCCCCAGACCGACTCGTCGAGACTTCCGTCGATGCGGATGTCGCCGTCCACACGCGTCGCGGTGGCCAAGGGCCGCGGCGCGGCGTCGAGGTCGGCGATGAAGCCCCGCTCCACCTCCGACCCCGTCGGATCCAGGTTCTGACCCGACGCGGGTGCGGCCGCGAGGGTCGTCGCGACGGCGATCGCGAGGACGAACGGGGCGGCGATCGTCCCGGCCGCCCCACCCTCCCGGCGAAGGGAAGGCGCGTACGGAGGGAGGCGGAGAGAATCGAGGGGGTTGTGCATCGGCACGCAGAGTACGCCGCAACTCCCATGCCCGCCATGGGTCCGGCCGACGCCGACCCGTCGAAGCGTCATCGCCTCCCGAGCAGGCGTCCGATCTGGGCGAGGTGGCGCTCCAGGTGCCAGCGGAAGAAGCCCAGGCGCTGCCAGCCGTCGAGGGGGCCGGCGACGTAGTGGGGCAGCGTCACGCGAGCCGGGCCGACCTCGCGCAACTCGGCGCCGAGTCGGACGAGTTCGAGCTGATGTGCGTCGAGCCGGGCCAGCCAGTACCCGAGAGGGCGCCCGCCCGCGGTCGGAAGCACCGCGTCGGGTGCTTCGACCCGGTCGGGCAACTCGGCGAACACTTCGTCGATGGTACGCGCGGCTTCGGCTGGTCCGACGATGGGCTGCCCAGACCCCTCACGCACCGCCTCGGCCTCACGCCAGAGGCCCCGAAGGCCGAAACCCTCGGCCCGCACGAGATGCTCGACGATCTCTGCCGTGCTCCACACCCCCGCTGCGGGGGACCACCGGGCGACGCCGGGCGAGAGCGCGCCAGCACGACGGAGGACCTGGGCGCGAACGCCGCCTACCTCTGCGATGAGACCGTCGATTCGGTCGGGCATGTTCAGTCCGTTTCGGGTGGGAATCGTGGAGTAGCCGCACCGGCCACCGGAGCGAAGGTGGGCCCGCGATGGGTCGGTGCAACCTTCGGCCCGATCGACCGGTCCAATCGACTAGAGGCGCGCGCCCTCGGGCGCGCCCGTTCATGCGCAACCGAAGACCCGATGTGGAGACCTGAATAGATGCGACGCCTGCTTCCCCTGGCCCTCGCGGCCAGCCTACTCTCGATCCCGTTCGATGCTCCCCTCGCGGCCCAGGGCCGCGGCGCCTTCCAGGCCGGCTTCCAGACGACGGACCTCGCATCGCTGAACGCGCGCCTGGTCGGTGCCGGATACCCGACGTTCGACGAGGAATTCCTGACCCTGGGTGGGTTTGGACTCGGCTCCGTAGGGCGACTCTTGATCGGGGGTGAGGGACACGCCCTGATGCCCCTCGAGAACACGACGGACGATGGGGTCTACCGCACCCGACTCTCCGGCGGCTACGGGATGTTCAACCTCGGCGTCATGGCCGTATCGACTCGCGCGCTCGACGTGTACCCGGTCTTCGGCATCGGCGGAGGTGGCATGTCGCTCGAGGTCATCGAGCGCTCGAGCCCCACCTTCGACGATGTGCTCGACGAGCCCGGCCGCAGCTCGCGACTCACCGAGTCTGGCTTCCTCGTGAGCGCCTCCCTCGGCGTCGACTACCGATTCGGCGCCGATCGACGCTCCCGGCGGTGGGATCGGCGCCGCGACCACGACCGTGATCGCGACCGCGGCAACGACGACGGAGGGGGGGGCGGCCTCTTCGTGGGCGTGCGCGCTGGATGGCTGTGGGCCCCCGGCGATGCGCAGTGGGAGCTGGATGCACTGAACGAGGTGGCCCAGGGTCCCGAGGTCGGGCCCACCGGACTGTTCGTACGCGTGTCGATCGGAGGCTGGGGCGGACGCTAGTGTAGTGTCGCCAAAGTCTGGTGACCGCCGAGGGTGCGGAGGCGCCGCGGGGGCGAGGCGGAACGACGCGGCGTAGCGATAGCTACGGCAA
>JANQNV010000049.1 GCA_028279425.1 Longimicrobiales bacterium
TTGCCGTAGCTATCGCTACGCCGCGTCGTTCCGCCTCGCCCCCGCGGCGCCTCCGCACCCTCGGCGGTCACCAGACTTTGGCGACACTACACTAGCAGCCCTATCTTGTCGGACTCGGGCGCCCACCGAACCGCGCCCCTGCGGCATATGTTCGGCGATCCGCTCGTCCATCCCCGCGGAGGCGAGTGCACCCCGGACCTGCTCGGGCAATCCCCGGACGTCGGACGCACGCAACGCGCAGATTGCGCCTTCACGGCGTCCGGTGTAGCGGGCCAGGGCAGCACCGCCCGGAGACGTCCTTCGGCGTCCACGAGGGCCATCTCGCTGGCCCGATCCGCTGGGACCGTCTTCAGCCAGCAGGCTGCCCACCATCCGACGTGGTGGGTTCGGCCGAGTGCTGCGCCGGCACCCCTAGACATCCGGGAGTCAACGACCGCTGAGCCGCGCGAGAAAGTCTGCCACGCGCCGCACCTCCTCAGATGCCCGCGGGTCGCTCCGCAGAGCGACGAGATACGCGAGTCCTTGATCGCCGTAGTCGGGGAGCAGGCTCGCGAAGACTCGGGCGCGCCCGCGAGACGGGGAGTCGAGTTCGAGCAGGAAGCGAAACAGCTGCCCAGCCAAGTAAGCCCGAACTCGAGGAGAACCCTGAGGCCCAACATTAAACATCATCAAACGCCGATCCTCGCTCGCCGCCCGGTAGACCGACGCGAGACGCTGAACGAGGCCTGGAACCTCTCCCGATCTGTCCGCCACCATCAGGACATGCAGCAGCCGCGCATCCACCTCGGCACTTCCAGCGGTAGCGCCGAGCCTTGTCGTGACCGCCTCAACCACCTCCAAACGCTCGGCAGGCGAGCCGTCAACCACAATCGTGACGGCATCCGAATGAGCACGGCTGGCCGAACTCTTGTCGGAACTGAAGCGAGCTACCAGCGAGTCCGGCGGTACAGTGGGTCGTACCTGGGCGCGAACCGGAGAGCATAGATTCGCGACGGCGAGAAGGCAGATCCCGATGTCTCTAGCATCCATGGCGATTTCCGTCAGTGGCCAAGGAGACAGTCCATGTTGACCCGACCTTCCACGCGACCGACCCAGAGGTGCTCCGGGTCGCCTTGTGCAGCTGAGTACAGGACATGATCGATGTCCTTATCGTACCCGTCGGGGGGGGGAAGAGATGGTGACGAAACTTGAATCAATGTCGGGCATGACCCCCCCAGGGAGCCAGTCGCGTTGCCGCGTTCTACACGCAGCGGGCCGCGGGTCCGACTCACCCACTGTGTCAGAGCTGCGTCAAATCGGCGGCGGCTTCGTTCCCCTGGGGTCCTCGCTCTGGCGTGAGACGGGTGCGGACCCCATCCTGAAGGGGCGAGCATGGCATACCAGCCATGAGGGGGTGACTCCCCCCAGACCACGAGTCGTGGAAGGCGCACGACCCCGGCCACGGACGTATCCAATGAGTGACGATGCGGGCGTCCCGAAGAGTCTCACGGCGATGGACACGAGGGCCATCGATATGGCTCGGCAGCTCTCTCCATCGTCGCTCGCACGTCACTGGGTTGTTCAGTGGGGGGGCGCGGCGGGCACCCTCTTCGGGGTTCACGCCTGGGGAGAGGGAGGTTTTGCTTGGCTGTCAGATGTGTTCTCCTTCGACGTGCTGGGGGTCTTGGGCCTTTCCGCGCTCATCGGCGCCGTGCCGGTCATCGCCAACGCGTGGGGCGTACGGCGCGCCCTGAAATCCACCGACCAGGAGTCTGTGCAGGAGCTCCGCACGAGACTGAGAGTGATCTCCGACGACAAGTGGCCTCTTCGCATGGCCGGCGTGAGCGCTGGTGTCGCCGGGTTCATGGGCGGAGGGATGACGGTGTTGCTGACCGTCGTCGACCCGTCGGAGCTGGTGGGAGGCTCACCCGCCGCGACGTTCCTGGTCCTCTTCGCTCTCATGTTCGCCATGGTCCTCCCCGTTCTCCTGGGTTTCCGGGAGCTTGCGGTACATGAGTTGACGGCCGTGGTAGAGCCGGCGCCGGACGCGGAGAGGGACTGAGAGCCGGTCCTCTTCGCCGAACATTTGGACCCCCTACGGGTCCTTATCCGCAGGCGCCCCTTCCGGGGTGTGTGTATTCCTGGGGGAGGCTGGCGGATGGGCGCGTGGATGGGCTTTCGAGGGGTACGGCGGAGTCCCCGGTTCATCGTCGTTCTGGCTTACGGGCTGAGCGCATGCGCGGACCAGGTGACCTTCGATCCGATGGCGTCGCTCGCACTCGATGGCGAGGTGGTGGTCCGTGAGGTGGGGGGCGGTCTCGTCGAGATGTCCATCCCGTTCCGGTATACCAACGGGATGACCGGCGTCGTTGTCGAAGGGTGCAGCGATGAGCCCCGTCCATCGCTCCTGAGGGAGGTCGACGACGGGTGGCTGTCGGTGTGGTCGCCCGGGGGCGTCCTCTGCACGCCCACGCTCCTTCCGATGGACCCGGCCGAGATCTACCGAGCCACCGCCACGGCCAGGCTCGACGCATCGTTGTTCCCCGGGCGGTTCCGGCTGATCTGGAACGTGTTCGAGAGCTACGACCCCACGGCGACGCCCCCGGGCACTCCGATCGAGGAATCCCAGCGTTCGTCCGTCCCGTTCGACGTCGACGCCCCCGGGTAGCGTACTCGGGGCCGCGACCAATCCCCTGGTAGCGTACTCGGAGCCGTAACCGATCCCCGGGTGGACCTACTCGGGGTCAGCCGCCGGCGCGCAGGCGGTCGGCCTCGGCTTCGGTCGTGGCCATCTCGCCGGTATCGATCTCGAGCACGATGCGGTCGGAGTCGTAGACGACGTCGAGCGTGTGGCGGATCGCCCGCACATCGACCATCACGTTGCGGCCCTGATCGGGAAGGTAGATGAAGTCGCGGCTCAGTCCCTCGATGTTGCGGTCGAAGTTCAGACCCACGATGTCGAGGTCGCGGGTGAGGGCCGGCGAGCCGGAGTTGCCTCCGTACGAGTCGGTGGTCGACACGAAGTTGAGCCGCGTCGTCAGATCCAACCCCTTGGGCACCGGCAGCCACCTCGAGGGCAAGGCCCACTCGTCGCTGGTGCCCTGATGCGAGTGGTAGCGATCGTAGAGGCCGAAGAGCGTCGTGTGGGTCGGCGCGCGGGTGCCGTTGTAGTCGTATCCCTCGACCACCCCATCGGTGATGCGCGGCGACGAGGTGGCGTCGGGAGCGATCCGGGTGCCGTAGACGTCGAAGCGCAGGCGGCCGAGCTCGGCGTCCAGCTCCCCTTCACGGGACGACAACTGGGTCGCGGCCTGCTGGTGCGCCAGCACACGCGGGAGCAACAGCTCCGCGAGCTGGACCATGGGATCGTCGGCCGGAACGCCATCCCCCCGAAC
>JANQNV010000050.1 GCA_028279425.1 Longimicrobiales bacterium
TTGCCGTAGCTATCGCTACGCCGCGTCGTTCCGCCTCGCCCCCGCGGCGCCTCCGCACCCTCGGCGGTCACCAGACTTTGGCGACACTACACTAGCAGCATCCGCCGCCACAACACCCGTTGTCGCAGCAGCTGCAGTCGTTCCGGGTCATATCGACCTCCATCGAAACGGTGGGAGACTAGCCGGGGCCACCACAGCAATCGGTCGCGCTCACCCATTGCTCGAGGAGAGGCCCCAGCACGGAACGGAACGCCGACACGGCCGTCGGTTCGAGCGCATAACACGAGCGCGGCCCGTCGATCGTTCCGGTGATCCAACCGGCCTCACGCAGCACCTTCAGATGCTGCGAGACCGTGGACTGCGCGAGTGGAAGCACGTCGACGATGTCGCCGCATACACAGCTTCGCTGGGCGAGAATGCGCAGGATCGCCAGCCGGGCGGGGTGACCGAGCGCCTTCGCCATGTCGGTCAGTGCGGCATCATCGAGGTGGATCGCGTCCATCGTCCAGTCCTTTTATCGTTGATCGACGATTAACGATAAATTACCGCGACCCTCCCGACAAGACGGTCCGGCGCCGGTCCGTGGCCAGCGGATCGCCGGCGGAGGCAATACGCGCCGTCACAGCTGCGCCGGTTCGGTCGTTTTCACTACGGGGCGGCAGGCACACCCCCTCATCCACTTCCAACCAGGTGTACACCATGAAGGGTCTTCGCCACCGGATCGCGCGCCGCGTCCTGCGCCCTCTCCTGCCCGTCACCGCCGTGATCGCCGTCGGCCTCGCAGCATCGGGATGCTCCGATTCGATCGGCCCCGGCGATGGAGACGACGTGGTGCCCATCACCCAGCTCCCTCGCGCGCTCACGGCCGCCGAAAGCCAGCTGATCGCGCGAACGTCGGAGTTCGGCCTCGAACTGATGTCCAGAACGCTCGCGCGAGACACCCGCCCCAACATCGTTCTGTCGCCGCTGAGCGCCTCGATGGCGCTGGGCATGACCCTCAACGGGGCGGAGACCACGACCTTCGAGGCGATGCGTTCCACGCTGGGGTTCGACGACATGACCCAGTCCGACATCAACGCCGCATACGCCGGCCTCATCGAGCTGCTGCGCGGCCTCGACCCGGCGGTGGATTTCTCGATCGGCAACGCGATCTTCGCCAACGAGGGGTTCCCCTTCCACCAGACCTTCTTCGACGCCGTCTCGACCTCGTTCGACGCCCAGGTCGAAACGCGCAGCTTCGCCGACGCCGCCACGCTCGACGCCATCAACGGCTGGGCCGACTCCGCGACGGACGGCATGATCCCCCGGGTCCTGAACGAACTCGACCCCAATCTCGTCATGCTGCTCATGAATGCGATCGCCTTCGACGGAGCCTGGACGGAGTCGTTCGATCCCGACGAGACGCGCACGCGATCGTTCCAGCGCGACGCCGGGGGCCCCGTCGAGGTCGACATGATGAATGCGAGCGACGCCGAGTACCCGATTGCCTTCGGCAACGGATGGTCGGCTGTCGAGCTGCCGTACGGGGGCGGCGCGTACGGCATGGTCGTCGTGGTGCCCGCGGGCGATGTGCGGGATCTCGTCTCGGGTTGGGGTCCGTCCGACTGGGACGCTCTCCTGGCGAGTCTCTCCGTCCAGGAGGTCGATCTCGTTGCGGTCCCGCGCTTCAAGCTGGCCTACGACGCCTTCTTGAATCCCGTGCTCGACGAGATGGGGATGGGCGAGGCCTTCCGGCGAGGCGCAGACTTCAGCGCACTCTCCCCACGCGGAAACGAGCTGTGCATCGACTTCGTGCGGCAGAAGACCTTCATCGAAGTCGACGAAGTCGGAACCCGCGCCGCGGCAGTGACCACGGTCGGAGTCGGGGCCACCTCGTTCACCGGTGTGGTGGCCGATCGACCGTTCTTCTTCGCGCTCCGAGAACGCCTCTCGGGCACCCTGCTCTTCACCGGCGTGATCGGCGATCCCACGGTCGAGGACTCGGGCCCCGACAGCGGCGAGGGCAGCTGCCACTGAGCGACCGCGCGGTCCCCGGGCGTGTGCCCCTTGGAAGACCGCCGCCCACGCGATACCCTCTACGGTTCAAGGGGGATCGCACCGTCGGGCGGCGGTACTCCCCTGCTCACATGCCACACCCTGGGGAACGCACGACATGGATCTGAAACTCACCGGACGCGTCACCAACGTGCTGGACGAACAGTCCGGCGAAGGCCGCAACGGTCAATGGCGCAAGCAGGAGTTCATCCTCGAGACCGAGGGGGACTACCCGAAGCAGATCTGCATCGTGCAGTGGGGCGACAACATCGACAAATTCGGCATCCGCGAAGGAGAGCGCATCACCGCCTTCATCGACATCCAGAGCCGGGAATACAACAGCCGCTGGTACACCGACGTGAAGGCGTGGCGCGTCGAGCGCGAAGAGGCCGGCGGTGGCGCCGCCGACGCTCCCCCATCGTTCGCGGGCGAGCCGTTTCCCGAGCCGCCGGCGGGTGATTCGGTCGAAGACGACCTTCCCTTCTGATGTGATGCGACGCGCGGCGTCGCTGCTTCCGGCTGGACGCCTGGCCGTGGGGTCGAGGACCTGCGGGTCCTTGACCGTGCGATCCTCGGGCATTCGGTCCTTGGCCGTGCGACCCCCGGCTGTCCGATCCCTGACCGGGCGATCCTTGAGCGCGCGATCCTTGACCGTCGGGCCCATGGTCGTCGGATCCGTCGTCGTGGGACTCCTGATCGCCGGGTCTCCGCCCGCGGCGCTGCAAGGGCAAGCCCGGTGGGGCGACACCCCGACGCTGGTCAAAGAGCTTCGGCTAGGCGCGCTGGAGGGCCCGCTCGAGGAATCGTTCGGAGAGATCTCCGGTCTGACGGTCCTCCCGGGTGGCGACATCTGGGTGGGCGACGGTCACCTGCAGGCGATCCGTCGCTTCAGCGCGGAGGGCGAATACCTCGGGCAGGTGGGTCGGGGCGGTGAAGGTCCCGGCGAATTCAGGTATCCGTCCGGGCTCCGGGCCCTCCCTTCCGGGGGGGTCGCGGTGCGTGATCAGGGGTTGGGTCGTGTGACGTTCTTCGACGCCGCCGGGCGGTTCGAAGATTCGTTTCGCCTCGCGATCGGCGTCACCTCGAGCAGCCTCCAGGAGGAATTCGAGGTCGACCCCCGGGGGCACCTCTACGTGTCCACGAGCGCCTTCGTCGGGGCCCGCGAGGCGCTCGCGCAGCTTCGCTCTGGGAGCTCCCCCGACCCCGCGCTGATGCAACGGTTGGCATCGACGCCGCGCCAGCGGTTCCGACTCCACCTCGATGCCTCGGGAACGGTGATCGACACGATCTGGCCGATGGAGCACGAGCGCGATCCCGGGGTGTTCGGGCTCGAAGGCCTCCCCACCCTCAACCCGCTGGGATTCCGTGCCAAGATCGAGGCCGCCGGCCCCGGGGGGTACGTCATCACGCAGGAGGGAGGCCCGAGTCGCCCGGCTCGGATCGAGCGCACGGTCACCCCGGTCGACTACGCCCGGGCAGAGCGACAGGAGCTGGAAGCGAGGGAGGAGGTCTTCGGGGAGCGACGCGGCTCCGGCCCCCAGCGGATCCCCGAGCGCAAGCCGCCGTTCAAGGGGATGTGGGTGGACGGCGAGGGGCGGTATTGGGTGATTCGCTCCGCACGCGCGCAGCAGGAACCGGAATCGCCGGGCGAAGAGGAACTTCGGCTCCGCTACGACGGCCTGGAGCAGAGCTGGAGGGAGCCCTTCGTGGTCGACGTCGTCGACGCCGACGGCACCGACTGGGGAGCCCTGGCGTTCCCGCAGCGCCGGACGCGCCCGATGGTCGCGGCGGGCGACCGGGTGTGGGTCGTCGAGACCGGCGACTACGGCGAAGAGTACGTGGTGCGCTACCGGGTTCGTCGGTCAGGCGAAGACGACGCGCGTCAGCCTCGCCAGTGTAGTGTCGCGTTTGAAAAGTCCCGATGGTATTCGCACCGGACTTCTCAAACGGGACTCCAGGGAACGGCGTCCGCCGATCAACTACCGGGTGGCCGCCCCGGTCGAACCGTGACTGCGGCGCCGCTCCGCGGAGTTGCGCTCGCTCTCCACCGCACGAATGAAGGTGTCGACGGGCACGGGCGCGCCCATGCGGTAGCCCTGCAGGTGTTGGACGCCGAGCTCGCACAGCACCTCGGCCTCACCTGCCGTCTCCACCTGTTCGGCGACGATCTCGAGATCGAGGTCGCTCCCCACGGTGACGATGCCGCGAAGCAGCGCGCGGTTGTCGGACGACACCTCGACGCCGCGCACGAGACTGCCGTCGATCTTCACGCGATCGAGCGGTAGCTCGGTGAGGTGGCGCAGAGGCACCCCGTCGGATCCCACGTCGTCGAGCGCCGCCGCCAAACCGGCGGCCCGCAGCGTCAGGAGGGTCGACCGGGCCTCGGGGAGGTCGGCCGGGAGAATCCGCTCGGTGATCTCGACGCCGAGGCGCTCGGCGGGCACGGGGCCCGCGGCCAACGTATCGATGAGGGTGCGCGCGCCCGGCCCGACGAGGTCGGGCATCGAGATGTTGAGCCAAAACCGCACGTCCGCGGCCGGGAGCGAGGGCGTGACCGCCGCGGCGGCCTCGAGCATGCGCTCGGTCCACACCCCACTCGCACCCACCGACAACATCGCCTCGATGAGCGCATCGAGCGGCACCTGCGACCCGTCTTCGCGTGTCCAGCGGGCCAGAAGCTCGGCTCCGGAGAGACGACCGTCGTCGGCCCGGACGATCGGCTGGAAGACGGGCTGGATCTCTCCCCGCGCCAGCGCCCCGTCGATCTCGCGGATCAGGCTACGGCGATAGTTGCGGCTGTAGATCGCGTGCCGGTTGCGACGGTTCTTCTTGGCGTCGAGGAGTGCGGTATCGGCCTGGAGCAGCAACTCGTCGATCTGCATGGGACCGTCGGCCACGGCGATCCCGATCGTCGCCCGCAGATGCAGGCGCACCCCCTCGATCTCGACGGGTTCGGCCAGGTTGGCGTGGAGTTGTTCCGCTACCGCCGCGGCCTGAATGCCGGGATCCGACAGGCCGTGCAGGACGAGAACGAACTCGTCGCCGCCGATGCGCGCGACGCGGTCATCGGGGCCGACGACGGCCGCACACGCCTGCGCGAATCGAATCAGCGCCGCATCCCCCACGCTGTGGCCCCACCGATCGTTGATCGACTTGAAGTCGTCCATGTCGGTGAGCAACAGGGCCGCCCCGCCGCTCGACCCAGCCATGAGCCGGGGCTCTTCTTCTTCGAACAGGCTGAAGCGGCTTCCGACACCGGTCAGAGCGTCGTGCTCGGCCGCGGCGCGAAGCCTCGATTCCAGCCGACCGCGCACGACCATCCACCAGCCGAGCACACCGAGACCGGCCAACGCGACGAGCAGTCCCACGACCACCGCGATCCGACCTCTCAAGCGTGCCCCGGCTTCCGCGCGACGGAGTTGGCCCTCCGAAAGCACGAGCAGGTCCTCTCCCGCATCCGATAGCGCGGCGAGGCCGGCTCCAGCGGCAGCGAAGGCGTCGTCGGGCGACTGCGGCTCCCAACCCCGACGCTCTCGATCCATCAGCCAGGCATGCCCCTCCTCCAGGCGACGCAGTTGGGGCGACGCACGCACACCGGCGACCGCGAAGGCCAGCTCGGGGCCGAGTGTGCGGGCCGCGGCCACATCGAAATCCGGCTCGAAGGGGCTCTTCCCGTTGTCGTCGTCGCGAAGCGCCGCCAGATGGATGGCCTCGTCGTCGAGGTAGGCCCGCAGCCCCTCGTGGGCCGCCACGAACTCCCCGGTCTCGGCCCAATGGGCGAGCGACAGCTCCGCGAAGACGACCGGCATGTACACGCCGTACTGTGTGCCGACCGTGTACTCCAGCAGATTCGACCACCGACCGGTGAGGTCGCCGGGGAAGATTCCCGAGAAGGCGTTGGTGAAGGCCCACTGCCAGGCCCACAGCCCCTCGGCCGGCGGACCATCGGCCTCCATGGTGCGGATGCCGGCCTCGATCGCTTCGTTGAGCCGCCGCGACGTGGTCTTCCACGAAGCGACCGTGTCCATGGCCGACAGCCGCGCCTGAATGTCGCGCAACGTCCCTGCGACGTCGGACCGAGCACCCGGCAGATCTTCGAACGAGGCGCGGTCGAAGCCTGCCCGGACGGACTCCAGGCCGAGGCGCCCTACGGCGACGCCGGCCTCACGCTCGAGGCGAAGTAGCGCCACGCCGTGCCGAATGCCCGGCAGATCGGCCTGGGTTCGCCGCGCGTCGATCCATATGCCAGCGCTTACGGCGACCATCGCGACGCACACCACGGCCGCGAGCCACCAGGGCCACGCGACCGGCGATGTACGCATACCGACGGGCACGACAGGAACGGGACGACGGTCGCGGACCGGTTCGATCAACGGTCAGGGGGATTTGGAGGAACGACGTTGCCGGTGCGCCGTCGTGGCGCACCTGTGGCAGAAGCATCGGTGCCCCACGGGCTGCCCTTGAGGACTGCGGGCTCTGCCCCTGGTCCGCTCTCAGTCCTCCCTCAGAGTCACGGCCGGATCGGTCGTCGCGGCGCGCATTCCGGGGATCGCCGTGGCCACCACAGCCACGACGAGGGTGATCCCGCACACCGTCGAAAAAACCAATGGATCCGAGGGTGTGACATCGTACAACAACCCTTCCAGATATCGGCTCGATACGCTCGCGAACACCGCGCCCGCGAGTACCCCCACGACGGCGACCCGCAGGCCGTCCCCCACCACGCCGCGGAGGGCGCGGGAGGGGGCGGCGCCGAGCGCGAGGCGGATCCCGGTATCGCGCACGCTTTGGCGTACGAAAGTCGCCATCGCCCCGTAGATCCCCACGACCGACAAGAGGAGAGCGACGGCCGCCAGCAGCGACACGAGCAGACTCGTGGTTCGCCGGCCGATCATGGAATCGGAGGCGACCTGGGCGGCAGTCCGGATATCGGCAACCGGTACCGAGGGGTCTCGGCGGCGCAACACTTCGCGCGCGGCGGCGACCACCTCCAGGGGCGCGTCCTGGGTACGGAGGTGCAGAAACATGCCGCCGTACGGCTCCCGCTCGAAGTCGTAGAAGATCGTGCCTCTGCCCATGTCGTCGAGGCCGGTCGTCTTCACCGTCTCTACCACACCCACGATCTCGGTAAACGGGCAGCCGTCGATGGTGCATCCTCCGCTGCGGAAACGTCGACCGACCGCACCTCCTCCCGGGAGGTACCGATCGGCCCACGCCTGATCCACCACCGCGTGGCGCATGGTGTCGGTGGTCGGGCCGTACAAGCGACCGTCGATCAGGCGGCTGCCCAGCACATCGAAGAACCCGTGCGAAGCCATGATCCAGGGGGACTGCGTCTGCGGCGCGTCCGTCCCGGACGGCTGACCCTCGAGCACGAAGTTGTTCTCTCCGCTGTGCACGACCGGGGGCCGCGCATCGGCGACACCCACCGCGGCGACCCCGGGAATCCGGTCGAGGTCCGGCAACACCTCGGCCCAGTAGCGACGGATCGATTCGTCGGTCGGATACGAGCCCTCGGGGAGAGCGACCTGCATCGACACGATGCGGTCCACATCGAAGCCGACGTTCTCCGAACGCAACCGATCGAGCGAACGACCCAGAAGTCCCGCCGAAACGAGAAGCGGGATCGCCACCGCAAACTGACTCGCCACGAGAACGCGGCGGAGCCGCCGTGCGCCGGGGGAACCGGTGGATCGCCGACTCGAGCCCGCCAGCCGCGTGCCCCCACCGATTCCTCCGAAGCGCAGCACGGCACCGGACGAGATCACACCCAGGAGCATACAACTCGCCACCGTGACCACGGCGAAGAACAGCGCTACGGGCGCGGTGAAGGCGATTTCGTCGACGCGAGCCAGCCGGTCGGCCCCGAGACGCTGGAGCAGCCCCAGCCCCGAGCCCGCGAGACCCAGCCCCAGCAACCCACTCACTGCCCCGAGGATCGCCGACTCCAGAAGCACGAGCCGCAGAATCCTTCCCCGTGACGCGCCGACCGCCACCCGCACCGCGAGCTCACGCCGGCGCCCGATCCCGCGCGCCACCAGAAGTCCTGCAGCGTTGGCCGCGGCGACGAGGAACAGGAACCCCGTCGCGGCCAAGACGAGGTAGAGGGTGCGACCGACGTCGCCGACGATCGCCTCCTTGAGCGGCTCGAAGCCGAGTACCGCGTCTTCTGACGGAAACGATGATCGCCAGATGGGGAACATGCGGCGCGAGACATCCACGAGCTGAGCGCTCGCCTCCGCCTCGGACACACCGGGGGCAAGGCGCGCGATCGTCGGGTAGAAGAACGGCCCCTTGCGACCGGGCGTCCTGACCCGAAGGGCCGGATAGAGGTCGGCGTCGTCGAGGGGACCAAGCGATCGGGGGAGTACGCCGACGACGGTGTGAGGCACCCCATCCAGATTCAACGCCCGCCCGATCACCTCTGGATCGGCGTCGAAGGAGCGCTCCCACACACGCTGACTGAGGAGGACGACGTCGGCACCCCCGGCGCGACCCTCCTCGGGCGTGAAGCCGCGACCCAGGATCGGAGTCGCACCAATCAACGGAAGGTACGAGTCCGTGATCCACTTGCTCTCGAGCAGCTGCGCCTCACCCCCGAGCATGACCGACACGGCACCGCGTGAATAGCCCGCCACGGCCTCGAAGGCGGGCGGCGGGTCGTACACGGCCTCCAGGTCGGCCATCGACGTTCCCCACCGGTCCTGCCCCCGTACCGTGCGGAGCAGGACCAGGCGCTCGGCGTCCGGATAGGGCAACGGGGCGATCAGAACGGCGTGTACCGTGGCCCACACCAGCGTGGTACCCCCGATCCCCAGACCCACCGTGCAGACGATGGCGAGCGCCAGGAGCGGGGACCGAGCGAGAGTCCGCAGGCTCCGGGCCACCTCGGTCCGCGCGTCACGGACTCGCGTCGGGGACTCCCGCGGCGGGAGCGGTCCACCCGGGCCCCGGCTCAGCCCCGAGCCGGTGGCGAGGCGAACGATCCACCGCCGGCGCTCCCGCCTCCACCACCGATCGGCGGCGCCCGGGCCCTCTCGTTCGAGGCGAGCGTCGAAGAGCTCGCCGAGGTCGCTGATCAACTGCTCGGTTTCGGCCTGCCCCAGCCGACGCACCATCCAACGCCGCAAGACCGATCCGACCCGAAAGCCCCGCCCCCCCATCGCCTCAACCCTCGTCGAGGAGAGGGGCGACGCCGTCCCAGAGCCGCACCAGGTCTCGGCGATATGCGCGCAGCCCGTCCATCGCCTCGGGGGTGAGCGAGAAGTAGCGGCGGACCCGGCCGGTCTCTCCCTTCGCATGGTCGTCGAGGCGGGACTCGAGGAGGCCCTTCTTCTCCAGCCTCTGCAACGCGATGAAGACCGACGACTGGGCCACCTCCCGGCCCGTTCGCTCCTCGATTTCGAGGACGAGGGGGACGCTGTAGGCCTCCCCGCCGAGGCGGAGAATCGCGAGGAGCACCCTGTGTTCGAACTCACCGAATCGGTCCCGACCCATCTCGACCCCCTCCGCTCAGCCGTATGACTTACGATGTGAGTGAGGTTAGGGCGACGGGATCGAGGTGTCAACTACATTGTAAGTGAGAGGGGTGCGTCGGTCAGCGTTCCGAGTGATGCACGGTGGTCGGCCGGGAGCCGGCGGGGCGACGCGGGGCACGGTCGGCGGGGGAGCCCCGGCGGCCTGCGCACACGATCGGCCGGGGCCGCCGAAGCCATCATGCGCGCCGCTCGGCCCACCCCCACGCGTCGGCAGCGGTGTCCGGCCGGGGCGC
>JANQNV010000063.1 GCA_028279425.1 Longimicrobiales bacterium
GCGTTCGCTAGAGAGGAGGCCGCCCAGGCGTAGGTGTCGTCGAGGTCGTCGACGTCGAATCCCCGCTGCGGGAGGTCATCAGTAATGCGGCCGAAGAACCCGGACCGACGCTTGATCTTCGCCCCGAGAGTGTCGGCGTTGCGAAGCGTTCCGTTCCAACCGGTGAATCGCCCGAGGCGGGGGGTCGCCTGAATTCCCGTCCCCATCGACGCCTTCAGGATCGCTGCGACGTCGTCGGCATTGTCGACGTCAGCGAGCATCCGAGCGTTGGCGACGGTGATGCGCCCGCCGAAGGCCATGCGAATGTCGTCGACGTTGTCCATCCCGGCGAGTCGGGAGGTGACCCGCCGACCGCGCCACCCGTCCACCCATTGATCGACCCGCTGTGGAAGTACCGAGTTGCGGAACCGAGAAGAAATTCCCCCCGCCTCGGCGAGGGGGTCGAAGCGGCCGACAAGAGGGGCGGAGCGAACGCCGGGAAGGCGACGGACGTTGCGGGCTCCGCCAATACCTGCGTCGAAGGCGACCTCGCCTGGACCGGCGATGGCGACAGCGAAGTCGACTGCCCCCGACAGGGTGTTGTAGGGGTCGGACCCCGGGTCGAGGCGGGCGGCAACGGCCAGCCCTCGCCCGAAGGTCAGGAGGTCGCCGTTCGACAACTCCGGCGACAGAGCACGCTCGCGCTCCTGCCGAAGGGCGACAGCGTCATTGCCCAGAAGGAACCCGTCGCCCTGGAGTTCTGGGTTCGACGCCAGGACGCCGGCGTCGGTCGCCGCTGCACTCTCCCGCTGCGTCGGCGTGAAGCCACCTGGCGTCAGGCCCGCCTCGAGTGCCGTCGGGCCCAGGGCGAGAGCGGAGCGGGCGGGGAGGCCGACGGGCGCCATCGCTCCGGCGGTGGTAATCGTGTCGGAGAAGAGGCCGGTGTACCCCGACGCCGCTGTCAGGGCGCCTTGCGCCTGATTCGAGAGGGGGTTGATGTTGCCCGAAGCGATTCGGGGGGCACGAAGGATCGGCTCATTGCCCGGGGCGTGGATGCCTTGACCGATACCGAGTTGGAGGTCGTCGGCGTGCTGGCGGAACTGGTTCGTGAGGTACTGCGGGAGGAACCCTGCGGCGGCGATTACGGGGCGAGTGATCCTGCCGATGCGAAAGGCGAAGCCCCCTCCCCCGCCCTCTTCCTCTTCAGGCGTCGACGTCGGTAGCACCACATCACCGCGGGCGATCGCCGCAGCCAGAAGGCGAGACTCAAGGGCCTCTTGAGCCGCCATCTCGTCGTCGTCGAGGGCGACGTTGATGCGAGACCGCCAATCGGGATCCTGCTGCGTGAGCTCGTAGTCGATCGAACTGGAGAAGGCCCCCGGCGAGGAAAGCCCCTGCCCAACCGTGCGGTCGATCGCCCTGCGCAGTTCCTCGGGGTGAAGCGTCAGCGCAGCGAAGCCCCCGCCAACGACGTCCCCCTCGTCGGCGGATAGGCGACCAAAGGCGTCCTGATAGGTGGCGAACTCCCCATCGTCGAGGGCGAGGAG
>JANQNV010000102.1 GCA_028279425.1 Longimicrobiales bacterium
GACACTACACTAGTGTCCCGTTTGAAAAGTCCCGATGGTATTCGCACCGGACTTCTCAAACGGGACACTAGCAGGCGCGTTTCGTCAGCCGGCGGCGGCCGCCGCCGCCGCGGCTGCGGTCGCTGCCGTCACCGCGGCCGTCGCCGCGCGTATCGCTGCCTGCGCCGCCTCGGCTGCGCCGCCGGCCCGATCGGCCACCGACTCGATCCGCGGCTTCAGCGCCTTGAGCTCCTTGCGGTCGTAGATCGCGCGCAGGACCCCGGTCGGGTGGGCCAGAGCGATGATCATGGCCGTGCGGCCGTCGATCTCGCTGCGATCGTCGGCCAGCGCCGAGCGGATGCGCTCGACCAGCGCGCGCTCCGGCGCCGGATCGAGGGTCGGATACACCTTTCGGCTGAACCAGAGGAGGACCTGCTCCTCGGTGCCGCGGACGACGCCACGGCGGACCAGCTCGCGACCCACTTCGTGACGGAACCTCTTGATCCGTGCGAGGCGCGATACGGTGTGGCTCGGCGACGCACGGCGCTTGGCCTCCCGCAGGCGCGTCAGGGCCGCGTCGAGCACCATCTCGCCGGTGGGCGACGGGTCGATCAGTTCCACCAGCTCCCGATCCCTTCGCCGCCGACGCTCGGTGACGATGCGCACGCGATCGGCGAGGAGCAGCTCGGCGAACACGCCTCCAGCGAGCCCGATGTGCTGCATGCGACCGAAGGACAGCGTGCCCTTCTTGTCGTGGAGCGCGAGGAGGAGGAACTCGTGGTGAAGGAGGAGACGCGGCGTCATTCACTTCCACCTGAACTGGAGTTGGAGAAGTCGACCGGGTCGGGGCAGGCCGCACTGGTCGTAGAGCAAGGTATCGCCGGCGTTGCGTACCGAGAGCCGCCCTTCGACCCGATCCGACGCCCAGGCCAGCGCGCCGTGAAGGAGGGCGGCGCCCGATAGCTCGACGTCGACCCCGGTGTCGGGGTCCTGGCAGAATTGGGCTCCCGTATAGTCGACTTCGGCGTGGGCCGACCACCCGCGCCCCATCGGCACGTCGGCCCGCATGGTGGCGGCCAACTCGGGCACGTTCTCCGGCCGGGTCGAAGGGTTGGATGCGCCTGCGACCCCCCGCACCAGGTCGACGTCCTGGATCATGAGGTCGCCCGACAGGGCGAGGGAACCCCACCTCTGCGAAAACAGCACCTCGACGCCACGGCTGAGCAGTTCGTCGGCATTCACGCGTCGGCGACGGCGGTCTTCGAGCGTCACGCGACGGATCGCGCCATCCAGCGCGTGGTGAAACGCCACCACCTGCAGGTCACCCGCACCCAGCCCCGTGGTGAGCCCCGCCTCGACGGCCGTCAGGCGCTCCGGCCGGAGGTCGGGGTTCGGCACGAAGCGATTCAGCGCCTCGGAATACGACTCGCGCAGAGAGGGAAACCGTCCCCGGCGACTCAGGCTGGCGTGGAGGAGTGTACCCCCATCTCCAACGAGTCCCGAGAGACCCAGGCGGGCGCCCCAGTCGTCGATCGTACCCAGCGAGGGAACCCCCCCGGTGCGCGGCGTCGTGCCCCGGTCCCACGCTCCGCCGCCGCTCAGGCGGAGCGAGCGCAACGGACCGCTCCCCGCCTCGACGACCCGCCACACCGTCTCGCCCGCCACACTCGTGAGGCGCTGCTGGTACTCGAGTGCGTCGCCATCCACCTCGGCGTCGTGCCGGATATCGGCGTGTGTGAGCGAGGCGCGCAGCTCGCCTCGGCGACCCAGCGAGTGGTCGCCGAGGAGTCGTAGCGTGCGCGTCGAACCGTCGCCGATTTCGAGCCCGACCACGTCGCGGTAGGCGCGCGACGCGAACTGTTCGATTTCGGTCGACACGTCGTCGAGGCCCAGGCTCAGCTCGAGATCTCCACGCCCCCACGGGGTGTCGCGAAAGCCCGTACCCGCCGACGCCGCGATCACGGTTCTGGACGCCTCGGGGTAGCGCCACAGGCGAGGCTCCACCGTCTCGAGCTCGGCTGCGATACCGCGCTCGGCCCGATAGCCGGCCGCCGAGACGCTCGCCCACGCTCCCCCCTGCCAACGGTACCGACCCGACACGAAGCCGTTCGTCGACCGCACGTCGGTGTTCAACCGGAGTTCGTCGTCGGTCGGAACGGGTTCGGCGATCCCCGCGGGAAGGGCCAGCCCGGGGCTGTCGCGGAAGCCCAGACCGGCGCGCACGACCGCACGCCCGCCGCCCGTCACGATCGGACTGGACGCCACGACCGTCGACCCGACACCACCGAGGTTGTCGACCCCCGCGGTGAGGTCGAGCCTCGATGCGGTGGTCCCTTCCGAGCGGGCGACGTTCATCTCCACGACCCCACCGAGAACGTTCGGACCATGCAGGATCGAGGAGAGTCCGCGCACGACGGTGACCTCCGTCGCCGCCCCGGCCGGCAGGATGGACACGTCGGTGCGCGCATCCCATCCGAGGCTCAGCGGCACCCCGTCGAAGAGGAGGGCGACCTGGCGAGACTCCGAGCCCCGCACACTGACCTCGGCCTCTCCGCGCGAGTTCGTGCGCACGTGCACGAGTGGCAGCGCCCGCAGCACCTCCTCGACCGATGGAGCAGGGCTGAGGTTCAACGAGTCGATGCGGGCCTCGAGAGCGCTGGCACCGCCGACGGTGGTCACCGGCCGAGCGGCCTGGATGCGGATGCCCTCGACACGAAACACCGACGTGTCGCGCATGACGACGCTGTCGGGGCGCTGCGCCGAGAGAGGGCATACGCAAGCACACGCCAGCGCGGCGCACACGGCGGCACGGAACGGTCGCATCATCCTTCGACGTGCGCCTTCACCCGCTCCGGGAAGTAGCGCACCAGGCTTTCGGTGATCAGCGGGGCCGCCTGCCCGAGCCCGCACGCCGATGTGCTCTTCATCGTGGCGTGCAGGTCGGCGAGTTCGTCGAGCCAGGGCTCCAACTGGTCGGGCCCCTCGCCCGCCAGCCGCTCGGCCAAGCGCGTGGTCCCGATTCGACAAGGGAAACACTTCCCACACGACTCGTGCTGGAAGAACTCCATCGCGTCGCGGGCCACCCGCACCATGTCGCGGCGATCATCGAACACCATGATCCCACCGGCCCCCAGGAACGATCCCTTCGACCGGATCGAGGGCTCGTCGAGGGTCACGCCGAGGTCGTCGCCCGCGAGAAAACCGCCCGAAAGCCCGGCCATCGTGACCGCCTGGATCTCGCGACCTTCGAACGCCCCCCCGGCCCAGTCGTACAGCAGCGTTCGAAGGGGCATCCCGATGGGTACCTCGTAGTTGCCGGGCCGCCGGATGTCACCCGAGAGCGAAATGACCTTCGTGCCCGCATGCTCGCCGAGTCCGAGGCCACGGTACCACTCCGCACCGCGTCGCATGATGGGTGGCACGGTCACCAGAGTCTCGACGTTGTTGACCGCGGTCGGCGTGCCCAGATACCCGCGAGTGACCGGGTAGGGGGGCCGGTTGCGCGGAAACGGGTGCCCCCCCTCCAGCGAGTTCAGGAGAGACGTCTCCTCGCCACAGATGTAGGCGCCGGCCCCTCGCCGCACGTAGATCTCGATGTCGAGGTCGGTCCCGAGGATCCCCTGCCCCACGAGCCCCGCCGCCCGCGCCTCGTCGAGCGCCCGCGCGAGCACGTCGGCGGTTTCCGGGTACTCGTACCGAAGGTAGAGGAAGCCCCGGGAAGCGCCCGTGGCGTAGGCCGCCAGCAGCATCCCCTCGAGCACCGAGTGCGGATCGTAGTCCATGAGGACGCGGTCCTTGAAGCAACCGGGTTCACCCTCGTCGGCATTGCAAACGACGGTCTTGCCCTCCCCGGGGGCCTCGCGCACGGCCCGCCACTTGCGACCGGTGGGGAAGCCGGCGCCGCCGCGCCCGACGAGCCCGCTCGCATCGAGTCGATCCAGCACGATCTCCGGGCTCTCCTCGAGCACGGCTCTGCGAAAGCCCACGTACCCTCGAGTGGCCTGGTAGCCGGCCAACGTCACCTGACCCGGCTCCCGGATGTGGCGAAAGACGCATTCCTCTACGTCGGGCGCCGGCCGCGGCGGAAGCGGCGCCGGCGTCGAGACGAGGCCGTCGGCCCTGGCGACGAGGGTATCGCGGCCCCGAATCACGGGCACCGGGTCGTCGCATCGGCCGCTACAGGGCATCGGCGACGCCCCCTCGAGGTCATCGAGCACGCGGCCCGCTCCGTGCAGCCGGCAGATCGGACCGGTACACACGCGAGGCGCCTCGAGCCCCCCGGGCTCGCGTGCGAAGTGGTGATAGAACGTCACGGTGCCGTACAGCTCGGCCAGCGGGATACGCAGCCCCTCGGACACGGCTCGAAGGGCCTCCTCCGACAGATGGCCATCGCGCTCGTGAAAAGCGTGCAGCAGAGGGAGGAGCGGGGCCTCCTCGCCGCGCCATCGGTCGATCAGGTCACGGTCGCCCGAGCTCATCTCGAGGCGCACCACCGGGCGATTCATCGACCCGTCGGCTCCCGCGCGGCGGCCGCGCTCGGGGTCACCCGGGGCGAGGGAGCCACAGGGGCTGCAGAGGGGGGGAGCCACATGGCGGATCTCGGCACGGGTAGCTGGGAAGCGCTGCGTAAGGTGGACGTTATTGCGAGGGGAGTGCCCACGCCACCGTCGTCGCGCGCCGGCGGCGGTGCTTGTGGCGACCCCGCCACACTGTGCCGCGCTCTCTGCAACGGCTGATCGGCCCCGCCCGTGAGGTGGACCCGCTGCGCAACGCCCGGAAGGCGCGGCGGGTTGCGGCAATCCCGACGTTGCACCCCCCTCGGCGCGAATTGGTACGACCGTTGCTGGAAAGGAGCGTCGTGCGTCTCCTGCGTCCTCCAACCCGCCCGATCGAATGCGTCCGTCGCCACCATCCGCCCTCGTCGTGTCGTGACCGACGAACCGAGCGCCGAGCGTCCCCCTGGGTGGGCCCGGACCCCGACGGCCTTCCGCTCGCGGGGGAACGCCGTCTTCCCCCTCGAAGGCGCCGCTGGATCACCGCCGCGGTTGGTCGCGGCGTCACCCTCCCTTCGCGGCGCGCTGGGGCGGCTGGCGCCCGCCATTCGACTGACGGCCGGCCTCCTCTTCCTGGCCCCGCTCCTCGAACTGGTCGCCATCACCCATCCCATCGCCCCGGGAGACGCCATCTGGCGGCTGGCCTTTGCCCAGTCGCTGCCCAGCGCACTGATGCTCCCCACGGTCGGCACCCTGCTCCTCGCCGTCGTGGCCGTCGCGCGTCCGAGCCGCCTGTCGAGCGGGCTGGCCTTCGGCGCCTGCGCCTCCGGGATGGTGCTGGCCGGATTGGCCGTGGGCACCCTGATCGTCGAGACGCTCCCGCACTCCACCCCTTCGCCCGCGGTCGCGACCCTCACCTCGTCGATCCTCCACGGTCTCCTGGTGGTGGCGGTCCTCTGCGCTCTGGGTTGGGGGGTGTTCCGCCACGGTCACCTACGCGGCGTCCCCCTCGACGGTGCGGCTCTACCCCGCCCTCGTCCGCCCGGTATCGACCTCCTCGACTAGCACACGCGAGCAGCGCACGCGACCGGCGCGCTCCCCCACCGCCGGACATCCAATCCTCGACGCGCGGGTCGGCTCTCCACATACTGCGGCATGCGCAACCTACTGATTCGGATCGTCATCAACGGCTGTGCCCTCTGGGCCGCCGCCTACTTCGTCGACGGCATTTCGATCACCGACGACGTCGTCCAGATCGCCATCGTCGCCTTCGTCTTCGGGCTCGCCAACGCGATCCTGAAGCCGATCCTCAAGCTGGTTTCGTTCCCCTTCATCTTCGCGACGCTCGGCCTGTTCGCGCTCGTCATCAACGCGGCCATGCTCATGCTCACGGCCAACGTGGTCGACGGGTTCAGCGTCGACGGCTGGGGTCCCGCGGTGATCGGTAGCATCGTCGTCTCGATCGTCACGATGCTTCTGGGTGGACTCAAGGACGACGACGACGACTGATCGGCGCCGGTCCGGGGGCCCCCTCGAGCTGTTCGTCCAGACGGCTCCGGGCCTCGAGCCCGCCCTCGCGAGCGAACTCGGGGAGCTGGGCGTCGGCCCCTTCGACGTCGAAGCCGGGGGGATCTCCCTCGCGGGCGGACTGGACCTCGTCGCTCGACTCAACCTCCACCTCGCCTGCGCCTCGAGCGTTCTCGTCACCGTCGGCACCTTCCGGGCCTCGGCGCTGGGCGAATTCGAGCGGAAGGCGGCCGCCCTGGACTGGTCGCCGTTCCTCCGCCCGGGAACGGGGGTGGAGTTCCGGGTCACCACGCGCAAGTCGCGCCTGTATCACACGGGCGCGATCGTAGAGCGCCTCGAGAAGGCGGTCGGCGGGGTGGTGGGGGGCGCTCCGTCGCATGGGCCGCGGGGCCCCGCCGAACCGATCCAGCGCTTCGTCGTACGGGGCGTCCGGGATCGGTGGATCGTGCGGGTCGATGCGTCCGGGGAGCACCTTCATCGGCGGGGGTATCGGCTTCAAACCGGTCGCGCTCCCCTTCGCGAATCCACGGCGGCGGGCGTGCTGCGGCTCTCGGGGTGGGATCCGGACACCCCGCTCGTCGACCCTCTCTGTGGCTCGGGCACCTTCGTGATCGAGGCAGCGCTTCGCGCCTCGCGTCTGCCTCCCGGGGCCAAGCGCGCCTTCGCCTTCGAGTCGTGGCCGGGGTTCGACGCCGGCGGATGGACCCGACTCCGTCGGTCCTCGGCCGAGGCCGTGCGTGCGGCAGCGGAGCTGCTGCTCGGGTCGGATCGGGACGCCGGGGCCGTCGCCGCCGCGACGGCCAATGCCGAACGCGCTGGGGTCTCGAGCGCGGTGCACTTCCGACGGCAGGCCATCTCGCAGCTGGAGGCTCCCGAGACGACATCGCCCGGAGCCCTCGTCTGCAACCCTCCGTGGGGCCGGCGTGTGAGCGCGTCGCGCGACCTGCGCGATCTCCACGCGCGCCTCGGTCAGGTGGCCCGACGGGAGTTTTCCGGCTGGCGGCTGGTCGTGGTATCGCCCGACCGCACACTCGTGACCCGGGTGGACCGCCGCATGCAGTCCATCGCCCGCATTCCGGTGGGCGGTGTCTCCGTCGGCATCTGGATGGTCGAACAGCTCTGATCCCGGCCGTCGCCCGCTCGCCCGATTGTGCGCGTGTCGGCGGCGTCCCATGATGCCCCCCCGTGGGGACCGCAGCGATCCCCTGCTGCGCGTCGTCACACACCATCGGCCCGGGAACCCTCCATGCCCGAATCGTCCCTCTCGCGAAGGCAGTTCGTCTCCGGCGGCTCGAAACTCGCCATGGGCGCGATGATCGTACCGCGCCACGTGCTGGGTGGACCGGGCTTCACGGCACCGAGCGACATGCTCAACATCGCCATCGTCGGCGCGGGGGGCATGGGGGCCGAAAACGCCCAGGCGCTCGGCACGGAGCACATCGCCGCGGTCTGCGACGTCGACTTCGCGCTGGTCGAGAAGAAGGCCGACGAACGGGCGGTCGACGGAGACGGCAACCCGCGCGAGGAGGGTGTGCGCTGGCGCGATCAGCTACGTGCCGCGCGCAAGGTGCACGACTACCGCGAACTCCTCGCCGACGCCGACGACATCGACGCCGTCCTGATCGCGACCCCCGACCACACACACGCCGTCATCGCGGCCGCCGCGATGCGGGCCGGCAAACACGTGTACGTGCAGAAGCCGCTGGCGTGGTCGGTGGACGAGTGTCGGACCCTCGCGCGCATCGCACGCGAGACCGGGGTGGTGACGCAGATGGGCAACCAGGGCCACTCCAGCGACAACGCCGCGCAGATCAACGAGTGGGTCCAGGCCGGGGTGATCGGACCCGTGCGAGACGTCCACGTGTGGACGAATCGCCCCATTTGGCCGCAGGGCCTCCCCCACCCCGAATACCCGCCCCGGCCGGCCGACGACGACCCGCGCACCTCCTGGTGGCCGGGCGATGTGGCTACTCGGGTGGCCGAGGCGATCGGCGGCGACTACGCGGTGCCCGACCCCCTCATGTGGGAGTTGTGGCGCGGGGGTGAAGCCGACGACGTGGCGTACCATCCGGTCTTCCACCCCTTCCACTGGCGGGGGTGGGTGCCCTTCGGCGTCGGGGCTCTCGGCGACATGGGCGCACACCTCATCGACCACCCCTACTGGGCTCTCGGACTGACGTACCCGACGTCGATCGAGGCCACCTCGACGCCGTGGGGAGGCGGGTCGGACGAACCCGCGACCTATCCCCTCGCCATGAAGGTCCACTACGAGTTCCCGCGCCGCGGCCTGCAGCCACCGGTGGAGATGCACTGGTACGATGGCGGTCTGATGCCGCAGCGCCCCACCGCCCTCCCCGCCGACGTGGAGCTCAACCGGACGGGGGGTGCGATCCTCGTGGGCGAACGCGGGATTCTCATGCACGAGACCTACGGTGCCGAGCCCACGCTCTACCCCCGGCACCTCCAGGCCGAGGCCGACCTCGTCGCCCCGAGCCAACCACGGATCGAGGGGTCGCACGAGATGAACTGGGTGCGGGCCTGTAAGGGATTGGAGGACGCCTCCTGCCCCTTCGAATACGCCGCTCCCCTCACCGAGACCATGCTGCTCGGCATCGTGGCGCTGCGGTCCGGGCAGGGTCGCAAGATCGAATACGACGGGTCGGCCATGCGGGTGCTCAACCACCCCGACGCCGACGCGTATCTCACCCGCACCTACCGTCCCGGATGGGAAGTCCGATGAACGCCCTGACCCGCACTGTGACCCTCTCGCTCCTTCCCGCCGTCGCGCTACTCGCCTGCGGGGGCGATGAAGGAATGCCCGAAGCCGCCGCCGAGACCGCGGTCCAGACCGCCGACGCTTCGACCGACGACGCCTCCGACCCCTCGGTCGACGAACAGCGGCACAACCACCTCACCGCGCAGGAGGAGAGCGAGGGGTGGGAACTCCTGTTCGACGGCGTGAACCTCGACGCCTGGCGGACCTACGGGCAGCCCGACCTCCACGACGGGTGGCAGGCGGTCGACGGCCTCCTGGTCCGGGTCGACGGTGGGGGCGACATCATCACGCGCGAGACCTTCACCGACTTCGAACTCGAGGTCGACTGGATGGTTCTCGAAGGGGGTAACAGCGGGATCTTCATCCGCGCGAGTGAGGAATCGGGACGGATCTTCGAGGGCGCGCCCGAGATGCAGATTCTCGACGACGCCGTGCATCGGGACGGTGGCGACCCGCTCACTTCGGCCGGAGCCAACTACGCGCTCCACCCGGCTCCGCGCGGTGTGGTTCGACCGGCCGGCGAATGGAACGAAGCGCGGATGCGGGTCGTGGGCAGCCACGTCGAGCAGTGGCTCAACGGGGTGCTGACGGCCGAATACGACCTCGGGAGCCCGGAGTGGTCGGAGTTGGTGGCCGCGAGCAAATTCGCCGAATGGCCGGAGTACGGAACGTATCCGTCGGGACACATCGGCCTGCAGGACCATGGAGATCGGGTCTCGTTCCGCAACCTGAAAGTGCGGCGGATCGAGTAGTGGATCGGCGCGGATTCTTGGCGGCGGCGTCGCTGTTGGCCGCCAGCTCGCTGGCGCCGACCGGGGCCCGGGCGCACCGCGGGGCAGCGGCGCACAGCGGGGCGCGGGCCGAGGCGAGGGCCCGGACGCAGCTGGCGTCCACCCGTCCGGGCATTCCGTCGGCGCTCGGCATCCAGCTGTACACGCTGCGGTCGATCATGGACGACCCGGCCGAGACACTCGGCGCTCTCTCGGCCCTCGGCTACGAGGAGGTGGAGCTGGCGGGCCTGTACGGGCTGTCTCCTCGGGCGTTGCGAACGATGCTCGACGACCACGGCCTCCGCGCCCCCTCCTCGCACGTGGGGCTCGACCGTTTCGAAGAGGGGGCGCGCGCCGCCCTGTTCGACGAAGCCGAGGCGCTGGGGCATCGCTGGCTCGTCTGCCCGTGGATCCCCGAGAGCCTGCGTACACCCGACGGATATCGCCGGCTCGCCGACCTCTTCACCGCGGCGGGTGAAGCCGCGCGCGACCGAGGGCTGTCGGTCGCCTATCACAACCACGGCTTCGAATTCGATCGCCTCGACGACGGATCGACGGGGCTCGGCACCCTTCTGGCTCGGAGTGAAGCGGGCCTGGTCTCCTTCCAGCTCGACCTCTACTGGGCCGCCGACGCCGGCTCCGACCCCCTCGACTGGTTCGCCGAGCATCCCGGGCGGTGGGCGTCGCTCCATGTCAAGGACCGGGGAGAGGACGGTTCGATGGTATCGGTCGGAGACGGTCAGCTCGACTTCGCCGCCCTCATCGACGCGGGGATGGCGTCGGGAGCCGAGCACGTGTTCGTCGAGCACGACAACCCCGAGGATCCGATGGACACCGCCGCGCGCAGCATCGCGCACCTCCGGGGCCTGCGCGGATCGAGAAGCTAGTCTCCCATTCGAGAGGGATCGCATGGCTGGAAAGGCGCAGGACGAATACGACGTCATCGTGGTGGGATCGGGTGCCGCCGGCGCCATGTCGGCCTTCATCCTGGCGGTCCACGGCGTGCGGGTATTGATGCTCGAAGCGGGACGTGACTACGACCCCGTGACGGAGACGCCGATGTTCCAGCTCCCTCGCGAAGCCCCGCTTCGGGGTGGGGGCACGCCCGAGAAACCGTTCGGCTTCTACGACGCGACGGTGGACGGGGGATGGCAGGTACCCGGAGAGCCGTATTCCAGCGCCGAGGGGACGAACTTCCTCTGGTGGCGCGCGCGGATGCTCGGGGGCCGAACCAACCACTGGGGCAGGATCTCACTGCGCATGGGCCCCTACGACTTCAAGCCCCGGTCGCGCGACGATCTCGGATTCGACTGGCCGATGACGTACGACGATCTCGCGCCCTACTACGACAAGACCGAGGCGCTGATCGGCGTCTACGGCTCCAACGAGGGACTCGAGAACACGCCCAACTCCTCCCCCGGCATCCTCCAGCCGGCTCCGGCTCCCCGCGCCACCGAGCTGTACGCGCAGCGCGCCTGCCGCGACTTGAACATCCCGGTGATTCCGGCCCACCTCGCGATCCTCTCCGAACGCCAGGACCATGAGCGGCTGCCCCAGTACCTGTTTCCCAACAACCCGCTGGCGCAGCGCGTGACGGCCGAATCCATGCGCCAGCGCCAAGCCTGCATCTGGGCCACGCCGTGCGGCCGGGGCTGCTCGATCAAGGCCAACTTCCAGTCGACGACCGTATTGATCCCGCCGGCGTTGGCCACCGGAAACCTCGACATCCGTACCGACGCCATGGTGCGGGAGGTGACGGTGGACTCACGCGGCCGCGCCACCGGGGTGCACTACATCGACAAGCGCACGCGGCGCGACGAATTCGTCGGTGCTCGGGTGGTCATCGTGGCGGCCAGCGCCTGTGAGTCGGCGCGCATCCTGCTCAACTCCAAGAGCACCTCGTTTCCCGATGGACTCGCCAACGGGAGCGGCCTCGTCGGACGCTACATCATGGACACCGTGGGCGCGGGCGTGGGAGGGCAATTCCCCGCCTTCGAGAACATGCCGCCCCACAACACCGACGGCGCATCGGCCATGCACGTCTACATCCCGTGGTGGCTCTACCAGCAGCAGCTCGGCGGCCAACTCGACTTCGCGCGTGGGTACCACGTGGAATTCGGCGGCGGGCGAGGCATGCCTGGGGCCGGCGCCTTCGGCGGGATGGAAGGATACACCGAGGGCGCCTACGGCACCCGCTTCAAGGAGGCCTGTCGCCGCTACTACGGCTCGTTCATGTGGTTCGACGGGCGGGGCGAGATGATCCCGAACGACGACTGCTACTGCGAGATCGACCCCGACGGCGTCGATCAGTGGGGCGTGCCGACGCTTCGTTTCCACTGGAAGTGGTCGGACCACGAGCTCAACCAGGCGCGCCACATGCAGCAGACCTTTGCCGGCATCATCGAGGCGATGGGAGGCCGGGTCACGTCGACGGTGCACGACGACGGCGCCCGGGCGATCGCCGCACCGGGACAGATCATCCACGAAGTAGGCGGCGTGCGGATGGGTGCCTCGCCGAGCGACTCGGTGCTCAACGAGTTCTGCCAGTCGTGGGAGGTCGACAACCTCTTCGTGACCGACGGCGGCGCCTTCGTGAGCAACGCCGACAAGAACCCCACGCTGAGCATCATGGCGGTCGCCTGGCGCTCGGCCGATTACCTGATCGACCAGTTCAACCAGGGGAGCTTCGCATGACCGACCCTGCCGGCGAGGGGCCCGACACGACCCGGAAGCTCCCCATGATCCGCCCCGCCGGTGAGGCGCCCGAGGCGGAGGGCCGCACCGATGAACTCCCCGAGGCCACCGGTCCCGACCGCCGCACCGCCATCAAGTGGCTGGCCCTCGCGGCGGCGGCGCCGGCCGTGGCCTCGTCGTGCACCCCCGAGACCGACGCCGACGGGTCCTCCGTGGGCCGGCCAGCGGGCGATTCCGGCACCGCAGGCGGCGCCGCGGGCACGGACGGCGGAGGTGCGTCGTTGGCCATGGACGAAACCCGCGTCGGCAATCCGATGGCGGCGGGAACGCCGTGGGATCCCGACCTCGTTCTCCCGCGTCGGCACTGGCCCCTCGTGCTGACCCAAGACGAGCGCGAGGGCCTCGCGGTGCTGTGCGACGTGATCATCCCGGCCGACGAGGTGTCGCCGTCGGCGAGTTCGGTCGGAGCGGTCGACTACATCGACGAGTGGGTGAGCGCACCCTACGAAGGCCAGCGCCGCGATCTGGTGCTGGTTCGGGGAGGCCTCGGGTGGCTCGACCGGGAGGCTGCCGCACGCTTCGGAGGCGGCCAACGCTTCCGCGACCTCGGCCCCGCGCAGCAGACCGCGATCTGCGACGACATCTGCTGGCTTCGACGAGCCGCGACGGAGCACCGCATGGCCGCGCGCTTCTTCGCGAAGGTGCGCGATCTCACGGCGACGGCCTTCTACACGACGGATGCCGGCATGGCCGATATCGGCTACGTCGGTAACACCGCCCTGGCCCGTTGGGAGGCCCCACCCGATGAGGTGCTCCGTCACCTCGGGCTCGCGTAGCCCGCGCCCTCGGCTCCTCGCCCCCCACCCCCTTCCCTCGAGGTCGCCTCGTGCACGAACTCCGTCGCAACCGACTCTTCGTTGGCAGCTGTATCGCGCTGATCGCAACCTCCGTGGCCTTCGCGACGGTGGGGGCGATCATGGGCGCGCTGAAGCAGGAGTTCCTGCTGTCGAACGCACAGGTGGGGTGGATCGGCGGCGCGGCGCTCTGGGGGTTCGCGGTGTCCCAGCTGGTGTTCGCCCCCCTCTGCGACACGCTGGGGATGCGATCCCTCCTGCGCATGTCGTTTCTGGGACACGCAGCCGGCGTCGTCGTCATGATCTTCGCGGGCGGCTTCTGGGGGCTCTTCACCGGTGCCCTCGTCATCGCCATGGCCAACGGCCTCGTCGAGGCCGCCTGCAACCCGCTCGTGGCCACCCTCTACCCCGACGACAAGACCGTCAAGCTCAACCAGTTCCACGTCTGGTTCCCCGGCGGAGTCGTCCTCGGCGGACTCGCCTCGTTCGGCCTCGATCAGGTCGGCGTCGAGAGCTGGCAGCTCAAGCTGGGACTCATCCTGATCCCGACCGCCATCTACGGCTGGATGCTGCTCGGGGAGGGGTTCCCGGAGACGGAGGGAGTGCAGGCCGGCGTCGGGGTGGGCGAGTCGTTCAAGGCGGCCTTCGGCACCCCGCTGATGTGGATCATGCTGATCGCGATGGCGATGACGGCCTCGGTCGAACTCGGTCCGAACCGCTGGGTCCCGGCGGTGCTCGAAGCCGGTGGAATGGCCGGGATCCTCGTGCTGGTGTGGATCAACGGCCTCATGGCCGTGCTGAGGTATCGCGCCGGGCCCGTCGTCGAGCGACTGTCACCCACGGGAATTCTGCTCGCCTCGGCCCTTCTCGCCGGCACCGGCCTCACCTGGCTCAGCTACGCGGGCTCGTCGACCGCGACCTTCGCCGCCGCCTCGGTCTTCGCCGTGGGCGTCTGCTACTTCTGGCCCACCATGCTCGGCGTCGTATCGGAACGGGTCCCCAGAAGCGGCGCACTCGGGCTCGGCTTGATGGGCACCGTCGGCATGGCCACGGTCGGACTGGTGACCTCTCCGGCGATGGGATCGATCGCCGACGATTACGCCAACGAGCGGCTGCCTGCGGTCGAGACCGTAGCCTTGCTCGAAGCGGCGCGCGTCGCCATGGCCACCTCGGACGACGCCGATGATCAGGCGGCCCGGGAGGCCGCGCTGGTCGCGCTGCGCGGCTACGAGGCCGACGGTGCCCTTCCCTCGCCCGCCACCGCCAATGCCCTTCGGGCGATCCAATCGT
The DNA here is from genome assembly GCA_028279425.1 of Longimicrobiales bacterium. Classification (GTDB taxonomy): domain Bacteria; phylum Gemmatimonadota; class Gemmatimonadetes; order Longimicrobiales; family Gaopeijiaceae; genus Gaopeijia. The sequence goes on from JANQNV010000102.1 coordinate 14,384, forward strand.
CCGGGGCCCCGGGTGAACTGGTCGACGAGGCCGGGGCGATTCTCGGGCCGGCCGACAACTACGGGGGTCGGATCTCGTTCCGGTACGTCGC
>JANQNV010000106.1 GCA_028279425.1 Longimicrobiales bacterium
TTCCGGTTTCGCCTCTGCTCGCGGTCAGGAGCGGCACGGTGGCCCATCTACCGGTTACTGCCCCCTCGTGCGACACTGGTGCGGCGGAGGAATCGATGACGAGCTACGAGCTCGACGGGGGCATTCTGATCCTGCGGAGTGGGGCCCACTTCAGCACCGAGGACCTGCGTCGGGCGCTCGACGCTGCGTTCGAGGATCCACGCTTCCGGCGCGGGATGGTTTTGATGTTCGACAACCGGGGGTCTCGAGAGAGCGCACCGACCGAGGAGATCGCTCTGCGGATCGACATCCTCCGGTCCCGCCTGTCCCGCCTTTCGCCGTACTGCGCAGTCGTCGTCGACTCGTCGGTGCACTACGGCCTGGCTCGCATGGGAGAGGCATTCGCCGAGAAGCATGGCGTGCGCATCCGAGTTTTTCGCGACGACATCGACGCGGCCCGCGCGTGGCTCGACGAGTGTCGTGGCCTGACGACTCCCGCATCGCGGGCGCGCCGTGAGGGGTGACGTCAGAACGTGACGTCGCGTTCGTAGTGGCAGGTGTAGCCGCCGGGATTCTTCTGAAGGTAGTCCTGGTGGTAGCTCTCGGCCGGATGAAAGTCGCCGCGCACGATCTGGGTCGTGATCTTGCCCTTCCACGACCCGCTGCTCTGAACGCGGTCGGTAACCTCCTTCGCGACGGCGAGCTGCTCGTCGTTCTGGACGAAGATGGCCGATCGATACTGGGACCCGACGTCGTTGCCTTGGCGATTGAGGGTCGTCGGATCGTGAATCTTGAAGAAGTAGAACAGAATCTTCTCGTAGGACGTCTTCGACGGGTCGAACACGACGCGAAGGGCCTCGGCATGCCCGGAGGCGCCAGTCTTCACGTCGTCGTAGGTGGGGTTCGCCACGGTCCCGCCGGCGTAGCCGACTTCGGTATCGAGGACCCCGGGCTGCGCGCGAAACAGCTCTTCCATGCCCCAGAAACAGCCGCCGGCGAGGGTGGCGACCTGCTGGTTGGCTGTGGGGGGGCGGGCCGGTTGGGTCGGGGCCGGTTCGATGGGCTGGGCTTCGCTCCGGCTGCACCCGTAGGCGGCGAGGCCGGCGCACACGATGGCGACGCGGACGAGCATCATGACGATTCTATGGAGTTTCGCGGCCTCCGGTTACCACGGGGCGATCCGCGTCGAACGGACGGTCGTATCACTCTCGCGCACCCGTTCCCGTGTCCTTTCTCACCCGAAGCTTACTCCCCCTCGCAGCGTTGTTGCTCGGCGGTTGCTCGAGCACCAGCTCTCTCGAGACCGTCTGCGCGCCCGGGGAGCAACGCCCTTGTGCTTGCACCAACGGCGAGTCAGGGGCCCAGACGTGCGATCGCGACGGCGCGTCGTTCAGCGACTGTTCCTGCCCGGGTGGGGCAGGAGGTCAGGCGGGGGGATCGGGCGCGGGCGGGGTCTCGGCCGCTGGCGGTATGCCGGGGGCCTCGGGCAT
>JANQNV010000107.1 GCA_028279425.1 Longimicrobiales bacterium
CCGACGGCACGCACTCGTCCGCGAGCCCGATCTCCGCCGCGTCCTCGCCCCTGTACCGGCGGGCCGTCATCAGCACCTCGGCCGCCTTCGTCGGGCCGAGCAGTGCGGGGAGGGTGACGCTCATACCGAAGCCCTGGTGGATGCCGAGGGCCGCGAAGTTCGCGCTGAAGCGGGCGTCGGGACACGTGATGCGGTAGTCGGGGACCATCGCCAGCCCCAGGCCACCGCCGACCGCGGGTCCGTGGATCGCCCCGATGATCGGGATCTGGGCGTCGAACAGGCGGCCCGCGCCCTGGTAGAGGCGCAGCGTCGCGTCGCCGCCGACGACCTCCTTGTCACCGCCGCCGACGCCGTCACCCGCGAAGTCCGCACCGGCGCAGAAGCTGCGCCCGTTCGCGCAGAGCACTGCGGCGTGGACCGACGTGTCGGCGTCGAGCTCGTCGAACGCGTCGGCGAGATCGTGGATCTGCTTGAAGTTGAGGAAGTTGTGGGGCGGCCGGTTCATGATGACCAGCGCCACACGACCATCCCGCTCGATCAGAAGTTCGTCGGACATGCACCCTCCAGGGACCGGCTCAGATTAGGAGACGGGCACCGACCGTGCAGACACCGAACGATGCGCCGGAGGCGCTACTCGCGGACGTAGAACGCCTCGCGCTCCTGGGACGGGGGCACGATCGGGATCTCGTCGTCGGCGAGGGGCTCCATGTACTGCTTGCGCTCGAGCGCGGCCTCCATGTAGGGGGCCAGCTCCTCGAGCTTGGCGGCCTCGCGCTCCGCGGCCTCGGGGGCGAACTGGGGGAGCACCTCGTCACCGAAGATCTGCAGGCTCTCGCAGATGTGATCGTGCTCGTTCTTGCCGCCCTGCTGCAGGAAGATCACCTGGTCGACGCCGGCCTCCTGGAACTGGCGAACGAGCTTGGCGTAGTCGCCGGGCGTGCCGATGCCGGGGGCGGCGATCGTGGGAAGGTCCGGGCCGCGCAGCTCCTCGTACTCGTCCCACAGCGAAGAACGTCCCGGTCGGGTCTCGTTCGCGACCAGGGCGTTGACGGCGTAGCGGAAGAACTGGAAGCCGTCGATGCCGCGGCGCCGGGCCTCCTGCTCGTCGGGATGGATCGAGAATCCGGCCACCATCGCCAGGTTGGGGTTCACGGCGTGACCGAGGGGCACGCACTCGTCGCTGCGGATGATGTCGTAGTACGTCTCCGACCACGTGCGGGCGTCATCGGGGTCCAGGAAGCTGAACGCGAGGGCGCCCAGGCCGTTGCGCGCCGCGACCTCGATGGTCTTGCGGTTCGTGCACGCCATCCACATCGGCGGGTGGGGCTTCTGGAGGGGCTTGGGAACGACGTTGCGGCACGGGAACGAGAAGCCCTCGCCCTCGTAGCCCGGGTAGGGCTCCATCACCATCATGTTGGCGATCTGCTCGGCGGCCTCCAGTGACAGCTGCTGCTTGATCGCCGCCTTGATCCCGAACCCCCGCAGCTCCAGGCGGGTGGCCCCTTCGCCGATGCCGAAGTCGACGCGGCCGTCGGAGATGAGGTCGAGCATGCCCACGGTCTCCGCGGTGCGGGCCGGATGGTTGTAGCCGGGGATGACCTGGCGGATGCCGAGACCGATCCGGATGCGCTCGGTCTTCGCGGCAAGGCTCGCCAGGAACACGTCGGAGGCCGAGCAGTGCGAGTACTCCTCGAGGAAGTGGTGCTCGACTGCCCAGGCGTGGTCGATGCCGAGCTGGTCGGCGAGGATGATCTGCTCGGTGGCCTCCTGCACGATCCGGTGCTCGGAGTCCTCCTCCCATGGCTTGGGGATCTGCAGTTCGTAGATCAGGCCGAACTTCATGGTGTCTCCCGGGGTCGTGGCCGCACGGTGCGACGACTGCGCTCCCCCAACGATCTCACACCTGTCACGTGTGGCGCAGCGGTCCCGTGCTCCCCCAGCCCGAGCGCACCGCGGAGGCCACGGCCCGGGCCTCGATCTCCATGTCATGGTCCCGGTAGCTGAACCCGTCCGCGAACCCCCGGCCGTAGTCGACGGCCATGCCGACACGCGACCTCTCCTGACGCTGGCGCACGTGCACGAGCTCGTGGACGAACAGCTCGGCGTCGTCGGGTTCGCCGATGTCGAGGACACCCTTGACGTAGATCGCGTCGCCGAGGGTGATGGCTCGATGGGCGATCGGCAGACGGGCCCGGTCCACCATCCGGACCGGTTCGAGGTCGATGTCGCCGAGCGACGCGGCACCGAGCTGACGTTCGGCAGGACGCAGCGGTCGGCGCCGACCGGCGTTGAGGACACGGACGAGACCCTCGATCGCGAAGTACACGGGGATCGACACGACCGCGGCGACCCGCAGCCACACCACATGCGCCCCCCTCGTGGTCGCGCGGAGCAACGCAGCCGAGCGCGATGAGCTCATGGCGGGCAGTCTGACAGCCGCGACCGCGCGCCGCGCGGAGCGAAGGTGCGGCGCCGGGTCCGCTCTGGCAGGGTGGAAGCCGAGACCCACCGCGAGACAGGGGCGCGACCCATGAGCGACGACACAGAGCAGCCGGTACAGGTGCGGGCACCTTCGGAGTTCGACTGGGACGACATCCTCGCCCGGCTCCAACAGGTGCTGCGACTGCGCACGACCCCGATCGGCATGAAGCTCTTCGAGACAGTGGCGGAGATGGAGTCGGTGCCGCGGATCCGGCGACCCGATGCGATCCACACCACCGACCAGATCGTCGGGATGGCCTCCCGGCTGAACTGGACCGTCGGCATCACCGTCGAGGACCTGGTGGGCGCCCAGTGCGGCGCCGTGATCGGGCTCCACCCCCAGGACGACGACTGGCTGTCCGGCGACCGGATGGCGGGGGTGTGGTTCGAGAAGCTCGAGGAGTCCGCCGCACACCAGGCCGCGATGGACGTCGTCCCGTTCGGCACCTACCAGGCGATGGCCGTGTCGCCGCTGTCGGCCAAGCGGCTCGACCCGCCAGACGTGTGCCTCGTCTACGCCACCCCGGCCCAGATGATCATCCTGATCAACGGGCTGCAATGGCGCGGATACCG
>JANQNV010000120.1 GCA_028279425.1 Longimicrobiales bacterium
GTTGACACAGGCTGGAAACCCGCTCATTTCCTTTGGATTCGAACCTTTCCCCGCACCCGACATGCAGTTCTTCCAAGAGCTGAAAGACCGGCGTCTCTTCAGGATCGTCCTCTCCGCCGTCGCCGGCGGGTGGGTCCTGCTCGAGGCGGTCGGCTCCTTCACGGAGCGGGGGATCCTACCCGAGGTCTCGTATCGGGTCGGGCTCGTGTGGTTCGCGGCAGCCATCATCGCCGCGGCGGTGATCGGGTGGCACCACGGCGAGAAGGGGCGCCAGAAGGCGACGATCGGAGAAATCGTAACGCTCGTGGCCCTGTTTGCGGCGTCTGTGGGCGGCTCCTTCTGGACGGCGGCCACCTTCCGGGATGCCGACGAGGTCGCCGCCGTAGAGAGAGCGGCCCCCGACGACGTCACGCTGCACCGGAGTCGAGTCGTGGTCGCCCCGTTGACCAACGAAACGATGGATCCGTCGCTCGACGCTCTGGGGCGCATGGGCTCGGACTGGATCACGGAGGGGCTGCACCGAACCGGCGTCGTGGACGTGGTGCCGTCACCTATGGCGATTCAGGCGGCCCGCTATGTCCAGGGCGTCACCGACGAGGCCATCTCGGACGGTCGTCTCGTCGATCCGCTCCGGGCGCTCGCGGAGGAGACCGGCGCCGGCATCGTCGTGTCGGGCAGCTACTACCTCTTCGGCGAAGACGTGCACATCCAGATGCAGATCACCAACGCTGCATCCGGGGCGGCGCTCGACCAGCTCGCGCCGATCATCGTCCCTCGGTCGGAGCCTGCGCCGGGACTGGAGCTGCTGCGGAGTCGAGTCATGGGCTCGCTCGCCCTGGGCCTCGACGGGCGGCTCGAAGGGCATGCGGCGCAGAACGAAAGCCCACCCGACTATGACTCCTACCAGGCGTTCAGTCGCGGAATGGACGCGTACACGCGTTCGGATTGGGCCGAATCGGTCGCCTACTTCGGAGAGGCGCGCATGCTCGACTCGGCCTTTGCCCTCCCTCTGCTGTACGAATCCTTCGGGCGCTCCAATCTCGGGCAGAACGTGGCGGCGGATTCCGTCGTGGACCTTCTTGCGACGTACGCTCCACAACTCTCACCGTACCATCGCGCCTGGGTCCGCCATCTCGAGGCTCAGTTCGATCTCGACCGGCCGGCCGCCCTGGACGCCATCCGGGAAGCCGCCGAGATGGCGCCGGGCTCGAAGGCGTCGTACAACGCGGCGTGGCTGTCGCTCATCAACAATCGGCCCCGTGAGGCCATCGATTGGCTCGACCGTCTCGAGCCGGGTCGAGGCCCGATGCGGGGCTGGTTCCACTACTGGAACATTCGATCGCAGGCGCTCCATCGGTTGGGCGAGTACGAGGCTGAGTTGGAGGCGGCTCGAGCAGCTCGGCAGAGCTTCCCCGAGTTCGCGGCAGGGGTCACCATCGAGGCGCGAGCGCTGATCGGCCTCGGACGCCCGGGCGAAGCGGTCGAGCTCGCTCGCGACGTACCGAATCACCCGGGGACGGACGAGCCGCCCTCCTTCGTGATGATGTCGATCTCCACCGCGCTCGAGGGGCACGGGTTCACCGACGAAGAGCAAGAGGTGCTTCAGATGGCGCTGGGGTGGCTCGACGAGCAACTCGAGACCGGCGCCGAAGGCAATGCGCGCCGCCGCCTCCTCGAGAGCCGGCAGGCCACCCTGCACCGATTGTCTCGCTACGACGAGTCTCTCGCGGCCCTCGATGGACTGGTGGCCGAATTCGGTGAGCGGAACAGCTACAAGGCCCGCCGTGCCGTTTTGTTGGCCTGGCTGGGGCGCTGGGACGAAGCAAGGGAGGCGGGGGCGGCTCTCGACGACCTGGACGTTCCGTTCACGCGTCCCTCATACACGCTCCAGCAAGCGCGGATCGCCGCCATCACCGAGGACCCGGACCGCGCGGTGTCCTTGCTGGCGCGGGCATTGCGGGAGGGGCTCTCGGCTCCGATGTACCTGGATCGCGACTTCGTGAAGGTAAAGGACCATCCGGGTCTCGTCGACCTCGTGCGACCCCGCGGGTGAGCACCACGGGGGCCTTGCTTCCGGAATCGCCTACCCCCGAAAAAAAAACGCGCCTGCCGACGGGGTCGGCAGGCGCGTCAGCAAGGCGTCCTAAAAAGGATCGTTGCCACCAGGTCCTTGGCACATGATGCACTCCTTTGCAGGGGGGACCGTTGAAGAAATCTTCAGCCGAAGTGCCGTTCTGCGCAACTGTCTTCCGGTTCAGGGCTTAGCCGGGCGAGTCTGTCTTGGCCAACTTCCTTCTCACCACCCTCGATGATCGGGGGGCCGCCCTCGAATCCGCCTGGGCCGCGTCGGCGGCGACGTCGGAAGACCTGCGGTCCGATCGCCGTTTCGTCGCCCGTTGGGCCCTGAGGTGGTCGGTGGGTTCCAGAGCCCCGCTGTCCACCTGGTGGGACGACGATGCCGGGGCCGTGCTGATCGGCGATGCCGTGGATGGCGCGGAGGGGCGTTTGGACGCGGCCGGCATCGCTCGTCGTGTGCTCTCCACCCCCGACCCGGAGTCGTGGGCGCTCGATGGCTACTTCGTGGCGATCGTCTGCGACGGGGAGCGCGCCATCGTATTGAGCGACGTGCTTGGGCTCTTCCCGGTCTACAGGGGCACGGGCCAGACGATCTTCGCCTCGTCCATCCCCCTCGGGGCCGCGGCCGATCGCCTCGATCCGCTCGGCGTGGCGGGCCTCCTCGCCTTTCACGGCCCGGTCGGCGGACGCCTGATCATCCCCGATGTACGCCGGGTCGCCGTCGGGCACGCGATCGTGGCGAGGGGCGACCACGTCGCCGAGCGTTCCGTATTCTCGTGGCCCGAAGAGGAGACCTACGCGTCCAAGCCACTGGAGGAGCAGGACGCGATGCTCCACGACGCCTTCACGCGGGCGCTGGATGCCCAGCTCCCCGCGTCGGGCGACGTCGGTCTGCTGCTGACCGGGGGGCGAGACTCCAGGACGTTGGCCGGTCGACTCGCCCACCTCGGGCGCCCGTTCGTGGCCCGGACGCTCGGCGAGCGCCGAGACCACGACGCCGTGCTCGCGGGCCAGGTCGCGGACCGCCTGGGGGCGGCCCACACGGTGGAACCCGTACCCGACGATGCCTTCGTCCGGGGCATGGATCTCCACCTGACACTCGACCACATGGCAACCGGCGCCTCGCAGTGCTGGTGGCGGGGTGCGACGTCGGCGTTGGGCGGGCTTCCCGATCGATCCGTCACCGGACACGTGTACGACGTGATCGTGGGGGGCATGATGCGCCCGATGGGGGTGAAGGAGTTCGGTACGGACGTTCCCTGGGAATTCGCGTACCCGATGGAGCGGCGGTTCGGGGTCTCGGAGGAGGTGCTCGCCGGCATCCGCAACGCGGAGGCCCGCGAGGGGGTCGCATGGGCGAAGGAGGCGATGCACCGGGCCTACCTCGGCCACCCGACGGTGCAGCGGGTCTGGCGGTGGGTCCTCCACCACTTCGTGCGGTTCCAGGTCGGAATGGTGCTGCAACCCATCTCGCTTCGCACATGGCCGATCGTGCCCGTTCTCGACCGGAATCTGATCGATGTCGCCGCCCGGTTGGACAGTCGCCGGTTCGCTGCCCGCCAGGGTCAGGATCGCATGCTGCGCCGCTTCTATCCCGAGATGGCGTCCATCGCGCACACGGTCGAGAATGCGGACCCCGGGACACCGCTGGTGCCGTCGACGCTGCGCAGGGTGCGCGATCACCTCTTCGCCCGGCGTGACCGACCGGGTCCGGTGCGATGGAAGGGCGACCGCCGCTTCGTGTGGCGAAACACCGACTTCTTCAATCCGGGCTGGTCTGCCCTCCGCGAGGGCGCCGAGCCGCTGCGGGGGCGACTTCACGAGCTGATCGACGCCGAGGCCCTCGATGCCTACCTGCCGAGGCCCGGGGGCTCCCTCCAGCGTGTGGACTTCGCCGCGCAGCAAGGGCCCAAGCTGCTCGTGGCGCTGGCCTATTGGCTGGATCGCTACAGCTAACGTCTGTTCACGCTACTCTTCCTTGCGACCCAAACGAAACGGCCTCGGCAGCTGCGATCCCCGTCGCGTGAACAGCCCCTGGTGTCCCGATTGAGAAGTCCCGAAGGTATTCGAGGAGGTGTGCATCTTGTGTGGACGTCGTTGGCACTCCTTGCCGTAGCTTTGGCGACGCCGCGTCGCTCCGCCTCGCCACCCAAGCCCACACCCCCTCTCGGTACGCACCGGACTTCTCAAAACGGGACACTAGTGTAGTGTCGCCAAAGTCTGGTGACCGCCGAGGGTGCGGAGGCGCCGCGGGGGCGAGGCGGAACGACGCGGCGTAGCGATAGCTA
>JANQNV010000134.1 GCA_028279425.1 Longimicrobiales bacterium
CTTCCTGCCCGGGAGGGGCGGGGGGCAGCGGGGCGGAAGGCGGAGGGGCGGAGGCTCGGTCGGGGGCTTCGGTGGGGGCGCCCGGCTGGGGAGCGTCAGATCCGGCAGCGTCGGCGGATCCCGCGACGGCGTCGGACCCGGACGCTGGGTCGCCGCCCTCGACTACGACGGCGGTGTCACCCGCCGCAACTGCACCCGACGAATCCCCGGCTCCATCCATCTCTACGACCTCTCCGGCATCCCCTCCGGCGGCGGCTTCTCCCGGTCCAGCCTCCGCCGATGGCGGCGATTCGACCGTCGCCTGATCCCCCCCTCGGTTCCAGACGAGCATCACGACCGCGAGACCTGCGGCCGACGTCACCGCGAGTGCGAGGCCCTGGGCGGCGGTCCAACTCTGGCGCCCCTTTTCGCCGTGAGACCACGACAGGATCACCGTCACGACGAGTCCGACGGCAAGGAGCGCCACGACGGACTGCTGGACCCGAGGTGTGAGCCCGAGCGGGCTTTCCAGGGCATCCATGAGTTGGAGTGCGACGAAGGCCCCCGCCATGTAGGCCAGGAGCCACTGCACCACCCGCTTCTCTTTCAGCTGCTCGATCACCGCACCTCGCCTGGTCCGCGCACTCGGCGCGATGAGCTTGCAAGGAAGCACGGGAGTGGGCAAGCGGGCGCGGGGTCGTCTTGGCTTCGCGTCTCGACCGCACCGGTAGCGGGAATGCTGGGCGCATGCCTAAGACTCTTCCGCGTCCGCAACCCGGTGATCACTTTGCTCAATACACCGTGACCCAGGCCAACCATGCCCGACTCAACCGTCAGCGTCGCCACGCTGAAGGCCCGGCTAAGCGACTACCTTCGACGCGTCCGAGCTGGCGAGACGTTCGTAGTCACGGATCGCGGAGTCCCCGTGGCCCGTGTGGCACCAATGGAAGGCGCAGCATCCCTCAGGGGTCGGGCCGAAGAACTCGCCGCAGCGGGTCTGCTCCGCCCCCCGACAACGTCGATGGACGCGTCGTTTGCCGACGCGAACAGGCCTAGCGACGCCGAGGGGCGTAGCCTGGAGTCGGTCCTCGACGAACGAGCGGAAGGCTTGTGAGATCCTGGGGCACTTCGGCGCTCGTCCCGCTCGTCTTGGGGCAACCGGCGTCCCTCGGGGTGCGAAGTATCCTCGAGGACGACCCGGAGATCGCCACGTGGTGAGGGACGCCGGTGCAATGCCCCTCAGCGGCGGTATGTCTGCGGCACCATTCCCGGGCGGCCCGGTGGGTCCGTAGTACGGTGCTGAACCGAGTCTTCCGGCGCGCACTCGTACTGGCGAGCTCATGTGGCGCGGTGGGCTTGGCGAGCGCCTGCGAGCGCACCGCGGATGCGTCACGAGGGATGAGTGCGCCCTCGTTGGATACCAGTGCCATCACGACCATTCCGCTCGAAGAGGTCTACTCCACCGGCGCTCCGAGCTCAGGTGCGGCTTGGGGGTTCGGGCGCGTCGTGTCCGTAGCCGTGGACAGCGGGGGCGCCGCGTATGTGGCCGACGGTCAGGCCAGACAGATCGTGCTCGTGGATACGACCGGGAGCGTCTCGGACGTGCTCGGCCGAGCCGGCGATGGGCCTGGGGAGTTTTCGATGATCTCCTGGGTGGACGTGTCGCCGTCGGGCGACATTTGGGTGAAGGATCCCCTCGCCAAGCGGCTGACGATTTTTGCGGCACGTACTCGCGAACCACGGACCGTTCGCTATCCGGCTATCGGCCGCGACACCTCAATCCCCTGGCTGGCGTCGTTCGTCCGAGACTCGGTGCTTTCCGTTGTCGAGCATCGTCTCGAGGCCAGATGGTCGCGCGCCGCGGTAGTTTCCTACCGCCTTCGAGACGAGGTGCTGCTCGAGGAATCTCGGCAGGTTCTACCCGTCTTCGAGCGACCGGCCTGGGTCCAATCGACGGTGGGTCGGGTCCGGACCAGCTCGGCCCCACCATTCTCGCCCGTCGTCGCGGTAGCCCCCGCGCGGGCCGGGGCCTGGCGGGCATACACGTCGGACTTCCGCCTTGAACTCCTGGACGACTCGGCCCGTGTGGTCCAAACGGTGGTGTATCCGCTCCGAGGCCAGAGCGTACCGAAGAGGACCCGTGACAGCATTGCGGCGGCTCTATCCATCGAGGAGGCCCGCGTTCCCGCAGAGGTTCCTCCGATCCTCACGCTGCAGGTGGACGAGGCCGACCGGGTTTGGGTCGGGGTTACCGAGGACGGGGTCACGCTCACCCTGTGGCACGTCTTCGATGCGACCGGGCGACATGTGGCGCGATTTCTCCCTCCGCGGGAACTCCGCTTCCGGCCGCACCAAGTAGCCATCCGCGGCCGAATGATCGCTGGAGTCGTCGAGAATGCGCTGGAGGTTCAGGACATCGTCGTGCTCCGCGTCCCCGACCGATTTCCCTGGTGAGCCGCGGTGTGCCCGCTTCCTCAGCCGGTGAACCGCTCGAGCTCGAGCGAGGCCAGTCCTCCCGCCTCATCGAATCGGCTCAACCACACCCGGTAGCCGGCACTCCCATACACGTAGACCCGTCGGTAGACCCCTTCCGCATCCTCGGCTCTCTCGGACACGATCGCGACCTGGAAGGGGAAGGCCAGCGAGCACGCCCGCATTCGGGCCGTGATCGAGTCCGGCACGGGCGCCAACCGCCAGCCGAAGAAGTCCAGGCATTCGAAGATCGCTTCTACGTTGCCCGAGCCGATCCCGATGGCTTCTGCGGCAGCTCGGCGAGCCCCGACCTCCTCGGGAGACGAATCGGCGAAGCCACCGCCTCGCCAGGCGACGGGCACGAGTCTCGGATCCAGGCGCAGCTCGGCACCTTCGGATTCACGCGCGATGGCCATCAGAAGCTGACGAACCTCGTCGCCGTCACCGGGCTCAGGCATCGGTCCGCTGCACGCTGTGAGGGCAACGGCGAAGGAGATCAATGCGCTAGCCCAGGATCCGGTCCGGTTGTTCCAGCGCATCGCTTGGCGGTATTGGGCGGCAGCCATGGGTCAAGAGCTCGACGGAGTGCTGGTAGGGCGCGCCGCCGATCAGGATAGTCTCCGTCGCGAGAAGCGCCCAGGACGAGGCCGAAAGCACTACGAGCCCAGCCTAGCTCAACCGTCCGTCGAATCGGGGGCGAACCACTGTTGCCAGTGTTTCGGATCGGGTAGCTATTGTGCTCCCCCGCAGTTCAACGCGAAAGCGCAGTGCGGACCGGGCGTCTGCCAAGGAAGCTGCTCCGGTTCGGCCGAGTAGCGATCGGACCGTTCGGGTGCAGGCGAGGTAAGCCTGCATCCGAACGGTCTCAACTCGAGGATACTCTGGCGTGGGAAAGTCCAACCTAGCCGCCGGCTGTGCCTGCCTCTTCCTGACGTTCGCAACGGGTTGCGACGACGCCCCTGCTACAGAGCTGGCTAGGGGGAGGGTCGCCCACCATCCAACCAGCTTTCGGCTTGAGTTCGACCTCCAGATCGGGTCGCTCGACGGGGCCAATGACGTGTTCACGCGGGTAGAGGCGCTTCTTCCGCGTGCTGACGGTTCTGTGGTCGTGCTCGAGCCGACCGCCGGCGGAGCTCTCGAGTTCGACGAAGAAGGCCGGTTCGTCAGGCAAATGGGCCGAATAGGGTCAGGACCGGCAGAGTTCCAGTTTCCGCTTCATCTTGGGTGGTGGGGCAAGGAGGGTGCGATATGGATAAGTGATCCCATCATCTCACGGTTGACCGTCTTTTCCGCGACGGGCGACCTAGTGCACTCTCGCGCGGTGTCCCTCGGCGGCCGAAAGACCGACATGGAGTCCGGGTCAGAGTTCATTACCTATCGGGTAATGGAAGACAGTGTTGTGGTTGGAGTCTCCGAGATTACCCCCTGGGGCGTGCCAAACAGCCCCGTGACGGTCGCGCCAGCGTCCGATGGCGTCGGGCAACCCTTGACCATTGTCGAACTAGAGCGGAGCGAGTCTTCGATCCCGATCCCTATTCTGACGCAAGGGGGCGGCGGTGTAATGGAAGACCCCCTGCCAGACGGACCGATGCTCCGTTTCTCCCCCGACGGACAGTTCGCCTTCACGGTCTCCCGGACCAATCCCGTGTCCAATGACTCGGCGCTGGTTGTTGCGACGGCCATTGATGTCAACGGCGCCATAGGGTGGCGCCGTCACCTATGGGTCAGTCCAGTCGATGTGCCATCTCAGGTCCGAGACTCCATCCTGACCTTCTGGGAAGACGAGGTCCAGGACTTCCCATACTTTGGCGAGGTTTCGCCCCAACAGTCTGCCTCCGCCGTGGAGCAAATGCTTGACCTTCCTCGCTTCTACCCGCCTGTCATCGCGGCCGTGCCCACCGGGGAAAACGGACTGTGGCTGGCGATACCCGCCGACGATCGGACAGCCCGGGTTCACATACTCGACGACACGGGGTCGGAGGAGGGAGTACTCGAGATCGAGCTCGCACTCGCGCGCACCCTGGCCGCGGCAACGGGGTCCTACGCCTGGGCGATCTCTGAGGGCCCGTTCGGAATACCGGTAGTCAAGCGGTTCCGGATAGTGCAGGGCGTGGGTCCGGGACTGCCCGAGCCCACTCTTTAGGGCGACTTCCCGCTCCGTCCCCTCGCCATTTCTCGCTTGAGTCGGCCGGGCCGCTCCAGCGTCACCCGTCGTTTCCGAGCAGTCGCTTCGCGGAGACGCTCCAGTGAGTATCAGACCATTCGCGCGCGGCGGTTCGGCGCAGATGAATGCACGTATCTTCGGCCGGCAACCGAATACGGATCGCCGTAAGGTTGTTCGCCGCCAACCACTACCAAAGTGTCCCCGCTGGCCTCACCCCGAGGGGCCCAACGCCCAAGGAAACGCGGACGATAGGGCCCAAACCGGTGTAACCTCCGGCGTTTCTGGTCTTCTGTCAGACGATCCGGGGCCGACCTTCCACCGGATAGCCGAGCTTCGCCGGGTTTCCAGGCACGCCCCCGGCCTCCCCGCCGGTCGGGCGCTCAAAGGCAACGCATGGGTCGGGGGACATCCGAACCTTCCTTGCACAAAATAACTACAGTGTGACATAATGGTCGCGAATCCTCGTGCCCAAGAGCGAAGCGACATGCCCTATCTCGGTGAGTTCGAACAGCTGATCCTATACTCCGTGCTTCATCTGGATGACCGAGCCTTCGGCCTGTCCATTCGCGAGGAGATCGAGGCCCGCACCGGCCGCACGGTATCCTCGGGCGCGATCTATACCGCCCTCGGCAGGATGGAAGAGCGGGGACTGGTGACGTCGTACGTGGCCGATCCGATCGAGGGCCGGGTCGGCCGTCCCCGCAAATACTACCGACTCGAGCCCGCAGGTGCCCGGGCACTCCACGACAGCTACACGACCATTCAGGCGATGGCAAACGGTGCCGTATCGCGGCTACGCACGTTGGCGGAGAGCTGAGCTGTGCGGGGTCACTCGAAGCTGCCGCCCCGCCTACTGCGTCTATTCGCGCGATGGATCGTCCGAGGGACCGATTCCCCCTACATCCTCGGCGATCTCGACGAGGGCTGGATGCGGGACCGCAGCCGGGGCCACTCCCCCATGCGGGCGTCGGTGCGGTTTGCGGGGAACGCCCTCCAGTCGGCCGTCATTGTCGCGCTTCGCCGGCTCCCGGCTGGGCTTCGGGGCGGTTCGTGGCTCGACGTGAAGCTCGGGTTCCGAATGGTGCGCCGTCAGCCCTCCATGACCGCTGTGTCGCTCTTCGCACTGGGGATCGGGATTCCGCTTGCGATGGTGCCTGGCCAGCTCGAGCGGGCCCTGACGGCGGATCTCCCCTTCGACGAAGGCGAGGATATCGTAGGCATCCGCACCGTACACGTACAGTCTGGCCGCAGCTGGACGCGCACACTCCACGACTTCGAGCTCTGGAGGCGCGAGCTCGACAGCTTCAACAGCCTGGGCGCGTGGGACGCCGCGCACTACAACGTGTCGGTGGAAGGCGGCTGGGCGGGGCCGGTCTCGGGAGCCGCCATCACCGCGTCGGCATTCGAGATCACGCGGGTGCCACCGCTCCTCGGACGTGTGCTCCTCCCCTCGGACGAACGACCGGGAGCACCTGCGGTGGTCGTGCTCGGCCACTCCCTCTGGCGTTCGGCCTTCGGTAGCGACCTCGACGTCATCGGGCGGGTCGTGCGCGTCAGCGGCATCCCACACGAGGTGGTCGGGATCATGCCCGAGGGGTACCTGTTCCCCAACAACGAGCGGCTCTGGATCCCCTTCCGCGCCCGAGGGATCGACCACCCGGTCGGTGAGGGCCCCACCATCGAGGTCTTCGGCCGCTTGGCCGACGGGGTGACCCGGGCGCAGGCCAATGCCGAGGTGGGGCGCCTGGCAGCGCGTCTGGCGACCGATTCACCGGCCACACACGGTCGCCTCCGCCCTGAAGTCGTCGGGTACGCGCAGCTGACGTACTTCGGCGATCCGTTGTTTGCCATCGTCAAGGTCGTGGGACTGCTCCTCCTGGTCATCGCCTGTGGAAACGTGGGACTGCTGATTCTGGCGCGGACCGCGATGCGGACGTCGGAAATCGCCGTGCGGACGGCCTTGGGGGCGGGCCGCGGTCGGATCGTCGTGCAGGTCTTCGTCGAGACTCTGGTGACCGCCCTCCTCGCGGTCTCGATCGGCCTACTGCTCGCCGATGGGGTAGCTGCGCTTGGTCACCGGACTCTCGGAGATCAGCTTCCCTTCTGGCTGGACCTCGGGGTGACCTGGGAGACCGTATTGGTGGCCCTCGCGCTCGGTGCCCTGAGCGCCGTCATCGCTGGGGTGATTCCGGCGCTGAAGGCCACGGCCGGCGAGGTCCACACGTATCTCAAGGACGGGGGTCGCGGAGCCTCGTCGATGCGCTTTGGAGCCTTCTCGACGGCCCTGGTCGTTGCAGAGGTAGCGTTGGCGGTCTGGTTCTTCACCATGGGAAGCCCCTTGATTCCGTCTGCCATCGGGGCGTTCGGCCATGGAGCAGGCGTCGACCCCGACGAATACCTCATGGCGAACGTCTGGTATCCGGGCGCGCGACCCGGTTTGGACGGGCTCGCGGTAGACTCAGCCCGGCTTCGGCAGCGAATCGCGCAAGCGCACCAGGAAATCGTTCGCACCCTCGGCCGGGAAGCGGTCTTCGGCGGGAGCGCCATGGGGTCTGTCGTGCCCGGGACGAGCCATTCCGGGCAGTGGATCGAGGTGGAGGGGCTACCCCGTCTCGATGACACTCCTGCCCACTGGGTGCGCACCGCCACGGTCGTGCCGGGGTTCTTCGAGCAGCTCGGCCAGCAGGCCGTGGCTGGCCGCACGTTCCGGCCACTCGACGGCGAGCAAGCCGACTCCACCCCGGTGATCGTCGTGAACACCCAACTCGTCGCGCAGGTGCTCGGGGGTCGGAACGCGGTGGGGCGACGGATCCGGCGGGTGGACCGAGGCGGTTCGAATCCAGGTGAATGGCTCGAGATCGTCGGCGTCGTGCCACGCCTCGGGATGTTCGTGCCCGATCCGCGCCTGGACGCCGGGTACTACCGCCCGGCGGCACCAGGCGAGTTGAACCCGATCCAGATGGCCGTCCAGGTGAATGGGGACCCCGTCGCCTTCGCCGGTCGCCTCCGGGAGGTCGTGGCTGCGGTGGACCCCGAGCTACAGGTGACCACGGCAGGTTCGATGACCCACGTCATCTCGACGACGCGCAGCGACGGACGGTGGGGGCTTCTCCTCTTCGGGGCGATCGCCTCGGTGGCCATCGTGCTGTCGGCGGCCGGCCTGTACGCCCTGGTCGGCTTCACCGTCTCTCGCCGCACGCGCGAGATCGGCATCCGGACCGCGCTGGGAGCGTCGAAGGGCAGAATCGCCTGGGGCGTCGCGATGCGGGCTCTGCTCCAGCTGTGCGCGGGTGTGGCGTTGGGCGCCCTCCTGGCGCTCCTCATCACGCCCCGCATGTACAACGGACCGGGGATGATCCACGTGCAGTGGAGTCAACTGGTCAGCATCGTCGCGGCCGGCGTCTTCGCGATCGGACTCCTCGCCTGCGTGCCTCCCATCCTTCGTAGCCTGAGGATCACGCCCATGGAGGCGCTGGTGGAGTGAGGCGGGTCCGCTCCATGCGATCTACCCGTCGAAAGCGATCGCGATTCGCCCGAACGCGAACCCTCCGGGCTCTGCGTGGTAGCTCGCCCCCCGGAAGAGCACCTCGTAGGAAGCCGTGACTCCGAGCATGCTGACGCGGGCGCCGAACGACGCCGTCGGCACGAGCGGAATCGGCCGCAGGCCTGACAAGAGATAGTCGTGGCCCTGGAGGATCGCCCCCGCGGAGCCGGTCACCTTCACACCGGGCAGGAACGGCGCGGTGACGAGTCCACCGACCTGGAGTCCCGCGAAGCTCCGGATCACGCCGACCTCCGCCCGACCTTCGACCCAGCCGTCGAAGTGGGAGGATTCATCGGCAAAGCGCCGTTGTCGAACCCACCAGACGCCGAGATCTACTCGGGAGTCGAGTTGCCTCTCCCACCCGCTTGGTTCGCGGAACCCGAGCACACGATGCGTCAGCCTCTGAATGGCCTCGCCACCAGCCCCTGGACCCACGAGGCCAAATGCGACCCCGACGCCGGAGTCGCGGGCACTTGCAGTCGCCAGGCCACAACCGAGCGTCACGCGAACCCAGCCTGCTGGCCGGCGCTGGCCACCTATCACCCGTTCGTCTCTTGGTGTGAAGATCCGATGCAGAAGCCTCGCGCCTATCCTCCTATCCCGACAGAGGTCGGAGCGACCGTTCCGCACGAGCGTCACCGCCGCACCGTGGGTGTATTCGAAGTCGGTCGAGCGTGTCGGGGAGAATCCCTTGAAGAAATCGTTGTCCAGCTCCACCGATCCCGCCCAGCCCTGCGCGAGTAGCGGGGCCGGGACGCGAAGAACCAGGAGCATTCCGGCAAGGAGAGCCAGGGGAGCGCCCCGGACCAACCCGGGGCGCCACCCTGGCCTCTCGCTATTCAGCTTCACGAACCATTTGGACTCCAACGCGTATCGGGCCGCTCGCGGGAGAAGGCGCAGCAGAGAACCCCTTGGCACGGAGCGGACGTCAGGGCCCCGCAATGGCGCATCGATGGCGGCCCCGGGGCGCGCCACCCGGACTCCGGCGCTGAACCGGCCCCGAGTTTGGCTCCCAAACGACATCCGAGCCACGCCGGGCACCGATCCTTACACCGCAGCGCCTTCGGCCACGGACAGATCTCACCCCGCATAGCCGTAAGGCCATGCCGGGCGGCGCCTCGAAGAGTGTCCCCGGCTGGACTCGAACCAGCGGCCTACTGCTTAGGAGGAATGGACTCCCCCGCCCCGATCCGGCGATCTTCGCATGGTTGAGCCACATCCCTTCCGATTCCCGCCGCCTTTCAGCCCGTTTCCGCCGACTTCCGCCGCCTCGATTGGCACAGTTTTGACACAGCGGAGACCGGTGGCTCACGCCCCCCGGTGTACCCCTCCCTCCAACTGGAGCCTGAACTCATCCTCGTTGCCGCCCAGCGCCGTTGCGAAGGCCTGTTCGCAGGGTATTCCAAGCTCGGCAAACAGGAGGTCTCTAAATAGGGCGCAGACCAGATCAATGAAGCGCGGCGAGACCTCTACCAACGCCCCCTCATGGAGGATCCGAGACCGTAAGCCCTGGATACGCCCCAACTGAAAGAAGTCCCGCGCTTCCTCCTCCCGGAAGCCGTAGCTGGCGGCGAGCATCCGGATTGCAGACCGGACGTTGGTACTATCGGGCATGGACAGCGCCTCGATCGCGATCCAGAGCTTCAAGAACGAGTCCTCGGGCCTGCCTTCCTCGATCGCCTGACCATACCACCGCAGAGCGGTCTCGATTGTCCTCTCGCGCCCAGGCGGCAGCTTGCGAAGCAACCCCACGAGACGAGTGATTTCCTCACGTCGCGTCGCCCGCAAGGCGGCTCCCCGCAACTCGGGAGTTCCAGGAATCCGATGGGCTAGCTGTACAAACGATCTAGTCCCGCCCTCAAGCCACCATTCCCAGCTGCCGACGTGCTCCAGCGCCGCTCCGCGGCCCATCACCACGGCAATGATCTCCCGGATCCGCGCATTGCGCCTCCGGACGAGCCTAGCCTTTGGCGAGGGACCCGGGCCATGCCGCGCCGAAAGGATGACCATGTGCGTTGAGCATGGGCCGATCTGCAGCCCCGGGTTCCCGATGCCCCACTTCGCCTGATAGGACCGGAGCACAAGTGGTTCGTAGGGGACGGCACAGTGTACGATCCCCGCGACCAACTCATCATCCTCGTAGAGAGTCGTCCCGGCATGCGACTCAGTCAGGCTAGGCGCGCTGTACGAAGAACCTCGGACCCCCACGAACCCGGCTCCCTTCAACCAAGCTGACGGAAGGAGACGGTCGGTTTCGGCAAGGAAACCATGTACCATCGACGCCACGTCCCGCTCGTCCCGCCCCTGACCCTGTGCGAGAGGAGGCAGCGTCGCCAACGGTCAATCCTGAGCGTTGAGCACGTCAGGGTGCTGCGCGCCCGGCGCCCAGTCGACACACTCCTCGTTGAGTTCAGCGGCGAGCGCCGCCAGTAGGTCCTCCGAAACCGCCCCACCGAACTCCGCATGAAGCACCTCAGAGGCGTCGTAGGGACCACCAAGCGGATATATGTAGCCGCCCTCCGCCGACTGGTAGGGCATGTTCTCGGCTGGATCTTCGTACCGCTGGCGGAACCAGAAGAGAGCGATCGCCCTTTGGTCCTCTTGCGGAAGGCCGCGCAACTCTGCCAACGAGAACTCCTTCTTTGGCGAAGGGTGCGTGTAGGTCATTACCTTGCCTTGCGAAATGGTGGCTGGCGTGGTGCCTCTCGATGCTCCAGCAGTTTAGGCGCGGGGGCGATCCATGCGCAACGCGAAGAGGCGTCTCGTCACTCCCCTGACACGACGAGCACATGAGCCTCCAAAGCGAATGGGCCCGAGAGATCCTTGAGCAAAGCACCGGTGGTGTGGCCTGGGTCGAGACCGAGGACCAGCACGGTGAGATCGGGATCGGTACTTGTTTCCACGTCGGTGACGGCGTTTGGGTCACCGCACGACACGTAGTGGAGCACCGCAAAGTGCTCTCAGTCGGCACACCGCGGGAGTCCCTCGCAGTCACCGCCGGCACATTGGTCGGGCCGTTCTACCATCCCAACGACGGGGTCGACGTCGCTGTCTTTCGCGCGCAGGGGTTGGACGCCGCCACGATAGAACTGGGCGGTCACCTCGACGACTGGTTCGGAGACGAGTTCCTCCTTGGGCCGATCGTAGTCATCGGCTACCCGCCGATCCCTTTCAGCCGTGAACCGAACCTTGTCGTAGCGTCGGGGGAGGTGAACGCAATCGTGGAGGGGGTGCACCCCTCGTTCGTGATCTCTGTACTGCCGCGCGGCGGGTTCAGCGGAGGTCCTGTCTTGGCGGAGGCCGACGGAGGCGGCTTCGTTCTTGGGCTCGTGACCCGCTCGCTCGGCCGCGACGGCCAGCCACTAGAGCTTGGGTTCCACGCAGCACTGTCGGTCGAACCGATCCTCAAAGCGCTTGGCCACCACGGCCTACTGCCACGAGACCTTCGGGAGTTGTGGGGAGACCTCTTCGACCCAGGCGATTGGACCGCCCCTGGATGACTCCCCCCCTTTCTCTCGTCCGGGTTCGCCCACCGCATCTCGGCCGTGGCCATGATCTAGGGCTCGTAAAGGCAGCCTCAGCCTCCCTGAGCGCCGAGCGCGATGTTCGTATGGTGCATGAACCGGAGCCATTCGGCGTCTCGAGCCGCCTGGCGGGGATCCCGAGCCGGCGGAAGCGCGCCGAGGTCGAGCTGCACGCGTACCGTTCGTTCCTGCGCGAAGACCGGCGCGGGTGCGGCAAGGCCAGCCCCCACGGGGGCCGAGAAGCGGGTGGCCCCGTAGTCGGGCCCGATGCCCGCGAAGCCGAACGAACCCCCAGCTGCACCGCCGAATGCCCCCGCCACCTGCCCAGCACCGGGGATGAGGGACAGGAGTCGGAAGACGACCATTCGCGCTGCGATCTGCGCGAGCATCCGGAGCACCTGATCGGTAAACCGCTGGAACGCGGCCACCCCGTCGAAGACGGCCGAACCAAGTGCGCTCGAGAAGCCCTCGGCGAAGCTGAGCCCGACGGCCTCAAGGTCCGTGAACTGGTCCTCGAGCTGCTCGCCGAAGCGGAGCATCGACTGGAGCGTGAGGTTCACGGGCTCCAGCCCCTCCCGGAAACGTGCGATCCCTTCCAGGAAGTCGGGCGAGTTCCACCGGAAGCCACGTTGCAGGCCCACCGGTGGGTTCTCCTGGTCTCGCCGGTAGGCGTTGACGAACCCACGGGTGAAGTAGGTCTCGCGGTCTCGACCGAGCAGCCCCGCCCCGGGGGCGCCAATGGATCCGCCGAGTATCCTGTTGAGGCGTGCCTCCGCAGACTCACCCCCACCCCCCTCCACTGGCTTCAGCACGCGCGGCAGACCCTCTGCCGCCTTCTTCGCGATGTCTTCGAAGGCCTGGAGGTACTCGTCGGCACTCTCGCGGGCGTCCGCCGCGAACCCACGCAGTCCCTCCGCCGCGGGCCCAACGACGACCCCGAGGAACCTCCGGACGATCCCGAACGGGTTGTTATCGATCCCCGATTGGACGGAAGCGGCGAAGCCGGTCAGCAATCCCTCGCCAATCTTGCTGCCGATGAACCCGCCCAGGGCCTCGAACGCCGCAGCTGAGTTTTCGGTCCCGGATCGGAGCACCGTGGTCACCTGCTCCGTGAAGGTCGCCACACGGTCAGCGAAGTCGGCCACGAAATCGCTATCGTTCGCGATCTTCGCCACCTCATCCACGAAGTTCGAGAACTGCGCTCGTACCCGGGCGATCTGATCGGCCGCCTTGAGAGCGCCTCCCCCGAACCCGTCGATGAGCCGCTCCGCCTCTGCGAACGCTTCCTGCCGGAAGGCGAGCGCCTTCTGCTCGTCGGTGAGCGCCCGCACATTGACGCCGACCGAGCGCGCGAACCGCTCGTTCGCCCTCGCGACGTCGAGGGTGATCCCGAGGTCGTCGAGCCGCAGCTTCGACTGCCGGGCGAGCCCGATCGAGAACTTCTCCAGCGCCTCGGTCGCGTCGATCCCGAGAGCACGCCCGAGGTCCTGGGACACCCGAGCGAGCCGGCCGAACTCGTCGACCGACCTTGCGGCACCGGTGGCGATGCCCTGGTTGAATTGGGTGATCAGGTCGGTGTCGGAGACGAGCCCACGCGTCTGCTCGCGCAGCTTCCGAAGGGCACCCTCGGCGTCGCCGGTGACCTGAGCGAAGCCGTTGAGGACGCCCTGAACCCGGCCGCCACGCTGAGCGAATGCGCCCACGGCGACCCCCGCACCGAGCGTCGCTACGGAGATCTTGGCGAAGCCCGACGCGACCGAGCGGGCGGCGCGCGAGACCTCGACGGATCTGCGCTGGATGCGCCGGAAGACGGCTTGGGCTCGCTTCCCAGCCCGCTCGAGATCGTCAGAGTCGCCTCGGATCCGAACCAAGAGGTCCGGTGCCCGGGGCGACATCAGTCGGCCTCCGGAAAGAGTGCGTCCCAATTGGCGTTCCACGCCCGAATGAAGGGGCCAGCCGTAAGGCCGATGGCGGTGGCGAACACCGCGTAGGCGAAGCCCACGACAAGGAGCGGGATCGCGAGCCAGCGAACGAGAGTCATCGTCTCACCTCAGGAGAAAGAGTCCCCGCCCGCCGCGATCAACCGGCAGATTTGCCGCGAGGTCGCTACACCTGCGCCTCGGAACGACGGACGGGGAAACTGGAACTGGGGCGACACGCACGGCGCAGGGAGCGGCCAAACGGGCCGGGAGAAGCCCTCTCGGGCGCGCCCTGCGCTCACCCCCGAGAACCGCCAGTGCGTGCGTGCCGCCCATCATGCGGCTTCGATCCCGAGCAGTCGCGCCGCCTCGGCCCCGTCGACCCACCCGTACGCCTCGAGGGCACGAGCGAGCCGCCTGATGCCGCTGTAGTGAGGCGCGACCACATGGCGAGCCTTGGAGATCGCGCGCGGGATGTCGACCACCTTGCCGGTCCGGTAGGCCTCTTCTTCGATCTCGCGGCGATCGAGGTCGGCGCCCCGGCCGGACTGATCGCCGAACCCGTGCTCGAGCTCGGCCGCGATCCCCGCGGCGAAACAGACATCGGTGCGACGCGGCGACCGCTTCGAGAAGGCCTGTCCTCCGCTCAACTTCCCGTCGTCGCCAATCTTCAGGCCGAGGCCGTGTAGGCCGCCGTCCAGCAGGAAGGCGACGGCGTGTCCGGACTCGTGAATCGCAACACGGCGGATCAGTGCCCGCTCGGCGTCGTCGGCCGCGGCGAAGTAGCGCGTCCACCGGTCTTCGTCGACCGTGCGGTGACGGCTGGCCGCCGGTGCCGAGGCTTCCGCCCGACGTCGACCCGCCGGTGCCCTGCCCTTCTGCGCCTCGGCGATCACGCTGTCCAGTGTGGCGACCCGGTCGGCCATCCCCCGCTCGACCGCCCGGTGCGCCGTGAAGGTCCGGCCCTGGCCGAATCGATCGAGCACCGCGGCCCCGGACGTGCCCCGCCCCTTCGCGACGGAGCGCACGAACATCCGGTAGTAGTCGTCGATCAGGCTCTGGATGTGGGCACGGGTATCGTCGCCGAGGGGCTCGTATCGATGCCCCTCCGCCTTGTGCTCGCCGGCGCGAACCACCGTGACCTTCACACCAGCGTCTGCCATCGCCCCCGACCAATCGAAATGCATCGTGTACACTCCGATGGAGCCGACTTCGCCCGACGGAGTCACCACGAATTCATCGGCAGCCGAGCCGAGCCA
Source organism: Longimicrobiales bacterium (assembly GCA_028279425.1). Classification (GTDB taxonomy): domain Bacteria; phylum Gemmatimonadota; class Gemmatimonadetes; order Longimicrobiales; family Gaopeijiaceae; genus Gaopeijia. The sequence continues at coordinate 14,862 of JANQNV010000134.1, forward strand.
ATAGGCGGCCGAAGCGGCGAGACCGTCGGCCACGGCAATCACCCGGGTACCCTTCGCGGCCACCTCCCGGATCACCTGGGCGGTCTCTTCCACCGCGTACACCGACCCACCCGGGGAGTCGATCGCGAGCACGATCGTCGTGACCCCCGGCATGGCACCGACCGACCGGAGCGAGTCCCGGAGTCGATCGAGAGGGACACCGCCGAACACCTGCGTCACCCACGACGCCCGGGGAGCGATCACGCCGTGGACCGGAATCACCGCGACGGCCCCGCGGCGGTCGAGCCGGGTGTCGATGGCCCGAGCCACCCGCCAGCCACCGGCGAACAGTCGCCCCATCCGGGTCGGGTCGAGCGCCAGGGGTTCGGCCTCCAACTCCCGAGCCGCGGCACGCTGCTCGAACGTCACGGGAGGCGGACCGGCTCAGGGATCGTATCCAGCACCGTCCAGATTTCTCGGCGCAGCTGAGCGAACGGAAAGAGCTCGGCCGACTGCAGCTCTTCAAGCGCCGGAATCGCGGCCCGGATTGCGGCCAGGCGAGCGCTCAGCGAGTCCTCGGTGTGCTTGCCGAGTGCCATCAGAGCGAAGCATCCGTGTTCCGCCTGGTGGAGGAGCGCCAACTGCGCCTCGACGAGGGGATGGAGGCCGTAGTTCATTCGTCGTCCCGGGGCGGAGGCCAGAGTTTCGCCCCGAACGGGAAGTAGTGCTCCGGCGGTGGCACGTCGGGGATCGAGACACGGATGGCCTCGATGCGCGCGGCGACCTCGTCGGAAGAGATCACCTCGAGCTTCAGCGCCTCGGCCTGCTTCCGCGCCTCACGGATGGCTTCGAGCCGGGCGACGACGCCCTCATGATTGCTGACTTCCTTCGAGCGCTGCGGGCCGTACTTCGCGGTCTCGGGCTTCACAGCCCGCCCGGCCAGAACGAGCTCGTCGAGCTCGCCAATGAACTCCGCGATCGCAGGATCCGCTGAGGCGCGGAGCTGCCCCTCGAGTGCATAGATACGATGCTCGAACCGCGACCGAGCCGACATCGACGCACTCTGAGCCGCGTTCTCGAGTCGACGTGCTTCGGCCAGCGTGTCGCGGGCAGCCTGCAGCCGCACCTGGGCCTTCTGATGCCGCTTGGCGAGCTCGGGTAGGTCGCGGTCCCGCTGGCGCCGAAGCTCGGCGACCTCACGGGCGAGTTCGCCCCGCTCCGTGGCAGCCATCTCGGCCGTCTCCCAGGCGACCTGGGCGCCGATCGAGGTGCCTCGAATCCAGTCGGGGAGGGCGAGCTTCACGGAAGGTCTCCGGGGTCAGGGTGCGTTGGTGACACCTCGACCCTAACACCCTGCCGGCCCGATGACCCCGGACGTTTTGTCCGTGCCCGCTGCCGGCGAATCCGGCGCTCGGCCGCCTCCTCGTTGAGTCCGAGTTTGATGCCGACCAGGCCCCTCGCCTCCTCCTTCGTCGCTCCACCGGCCTCGAGCACCTGAACGGCATGAGCGAACGCGACGAGCTCGAAGAACCCGGCCAGTACCGGTGCCTCGTGCCACCGCTCTGGATCCACGCCAAACGCGGCGATCGCCTCGGCCAACGCCATCCGCTGGATGGGCGTCAGCGCGTCGTAGAGCGCATCTCGATCGGCGGTCGGGCGAGGCATGGGCGGTGGGATCAGCCCAGCTCGGCCTCGATGGATCGCAAGTCGGCCTCGGCCAGTGCGACAGCGACGACTGCTTCCGCGACCTCGAAGGGCAGGAACGACACGCGTCCCTCCGAGCCGCCGCGGAGCCGATACGCTTTCAACCAGACGTGCAGGTGCGGCACGGGGTAGCGCTTCGACTTCCGCGATCCGACCGACGGGAAGCCCTTCCGCTCGAGGTTGAGGATCTGCCGAGTCGACAATCCCGTCGTCGTCGCGACGTTCGACTGCCGAAGCCAGCAGAAGACGGGGCGATCAGCGAAGACCTCGCCCGGCTCGGGCCGTTCCTCCCACGGGAACAACTCGAAGCCCGGGAACAGCTCCGCGGCGGCCTCCTGCGACGGCTTGCTCAGACCGACCCGGACCGCGAGGCCCAGGGCGTCGGTCGACCATACGCCATCCGTCTGCCGCGCGATTCCGACTCCCGGCTCGAACTCGATGCTCACCGCGCCCCCCTATTCGAAACGAAGAACTGAGAATCCGCGAACGCTATCTGTAGCGAGACAGGTCCATCGCTCGTACCCCGACCCGCTAACTCGTGACAGGGACCCGCGATACAGCGCCGAGCCCTCACGACGCCTCCAGCAACCGAGCCACCTCACCGTCGACGTCGAAGTCAGCCGAGCTCGTCTTCGCCTTCCTCGGCAGCTCCGACCGCCTGAAGCGCGGCGAGCCCGTGGCTCCGTGGTTCTCTAGCTTCCCCTCGCTGACCAACTCACGGATCCGCCGCTTCGAGTAGCCCGACCAGGTCGAGGCCTCGGCGAGCGTCAGCAACGCGGCGTCGTGGGCCTCGAGTTCGGCACGCAGATCGGCGATGCACTGGCGCACCGCCTTCGCTTGGGCACTCGCACCGAAGCGGTCGAGCTCGGCGGCCGATGCCGTCCAGCGATCGAGGAGGGAGTCGAGGGTCATCGACCGTCCTCGTACTTCCGATCGATCGCCGGACCCGTCAGCACCTGCGGGTTGCAGTTGCACGGCCGCCCGAGCCAGTGGGCGCAGAAGTCGTCGTGCCGGATCTCGACGTGGCCGACCTTCCCCCTCAGCTCGGGGCTGGCCGCGAGGTGTGCCGCGAGCACTCTGAGGTAGTTCGGGAGGGTCATCGGAGCACCGCCCGAACTGCCCCTACCGGTTCCCCGTTCTCCCCCGGGAACCCATTACATGTGGGTTCCGCGGTGGGAACCAGTCGGGCGTCGAAGACGGGAAGCCGCATGGAACTGCGACGGAACCACCCTGGAACCACTTTCGGAACCACTTTCCCGAAAAACGCCCGGAACCACTTCCGGAACCACCTGCGTGGGCACTCGAAGGCAAGGCTCATGCGGCCCCCATATCGAGCTCCAGGTCGCGTACCCGGAGGGTCGGCCACCGGCCTGCCTTCTCCTCCATCACCGTGCCCGCATTCACGAGTCGATTGATGGCCGCGAGGACTGTGGTCCTGTTCTTCCCGACCCCGCTGCAGACCTCGTTGCGGCTGCAGCCTGGGTGGCGGCTGATGTGGTCCAGGGTGAGTGCGTCGACCGACGCAGCCGATCCATCGTGCAGCCTGTAGCACCCGTCGTCGAGCAGTACTGAGAAGCCCGGCACCTCCCACCTCCCTCGTCCGCCGAACTGGCGAGCACGAGGGTCGCCATCCTTCTTCCGTGCCATCTCAAGGAGCATGTCGGCCGCGGCGAGGATCTCCCCGGCCCCGCGCGCCTGAAGGTCGGAGCGACGAACGTGGTGGAGGAGAACGACCGCGACGTCGTGGGTGCGGGCAAGAGCGACGAGCGGGCGCACGATCGACCCCCAGGCACCGTTGTCGCCATCGGCCGGAGCGTTCCCGGTGGTCACCCGGGCGTACTCCTGCAGCGAGTCGACGATCACGAGATCGGCCGGACGCGCCTCGAGGTGGCCCATGGCTGCATCGAGAAGGTCTGGGTAGGTGACCTTGACCAGTGTGATGCGGTCTGGGTCCGCGCCCAGGTCATGGAACCGTTGCACCGCGAGTTTCACGGACTCCTCGAGCCCAACCCAAAGGACACGCCTCGTGTGCGTGCTAGTCGGGTCCCCGAGGAAGATCCCTCCGCGCGCAACGGCCGTGGCCGCGTGCGCCATGAGGGTCGACTTGCCGGCCTTGTCCGGCGCGGCGAGCAGGGTCAGGTGGCCTCGGTATGCGATGCGGGGAACGACCGGCTCAGGAGGGTCCAGCATCCCCGGGTTCGCCAGGAGCTCCCCGAGCGTCGCGAATTGGGTGCCCGTCGGCGTCTCCCCCTGGTCGGAGTCCTTCATCGGCACGAAGTCGTCGAGCCCGTAGCCCCTCGCGACGTGGTCCGCGGCGTCCTTCCCTTCCCTCGCCTCGAGGAGCTCCACGGAGGCAGCCACCCCCTCGAGGGACGCCTCTACCTCGCGAGCATGCTTCCGGCCGGCCTCGTCGCGATCGGCGACGATCCGCACGTGCGCGCCGCGGAGGGTCTCGGAGTACTCCCTGCGCCACTTCCCTGCCCCCATGGGATTCGTCGTGGCCACCGCGCCGAGTGACTCCAGCGCGTGCACGTCCTTCTCGCCCTCACAGACGTGGACGGTCTTTCCGAGAGCGGAGGCCTCGACAACCTGGGGGAGCCGGTAGAGCACCCTCCGTACATCGTTGAGCTTCCAGCTCCAGCCGCCGGCGCCGTCCGGGGTCCGTTGGCGGAAGTCCTTCGGGAACAGGCGCACGGCCTGGTAGAGCAGCGCCCCGCTCTCGTCGACATAGTCGTAGGTGGCCTCGATCCGGTCCTCCCACCGCCCAGACCCACCCCGGTTGAGTGCGATGCCCAGCGGTTCCGCCAGGGTGGTGATCGACTCTTCGAAGCCACAGGCGAAGCAACCCCACGCACCACCGGCCTGCCATGCCGATGGGGTGTCGTCATCGTGACGCGGACAGCGGAAGTAGAGCCGATCGCCCTTCACCTTCCCCTTCCAATCCGACCGAGCCAGGATCTCGCGGCGAATCTCGTCGGACAGCATCAGGGCTCCGGCGCGAGCGGTTCGAGTTCATCCACCGTGTGACGCACCTTCGGTGGCTCGCGCCCCGTCTCCCGCCGGAAGACATCGTCTCCGGCCTCCCGCAGAATCCCGATCGCTCGGTGGAGCCGGTCGTCTGCAGCGTGCGTATTCCCGACTCGCACCATCCGCCGCGCCGCCCTGAGCTCGTCGACCGCCTGCTCGAGGTGGTCGCAGATCATCCCGATTTCCGCGTCCCGATCACCTTCGCGACGTTCTCACACCGCCGCCGGGCGACGGCCACCTCGCCCCGAAGGAATCGACCAGCTTCGACACAGTAGGCCGGTAGCGCAGGGATGGCCTCATCGATCTCCGCCACCGCCTGGTCGAGGAGTTCGCGGGCGCGCTCGAGGCGCTCAGCGGCCGTCACTGGTCCGGTCCGACTTCGAGGTCGGCCGCCGCCCTCCGGAGATCCTCTTCGACCATCCGAAAGGTGGCGGCGCGGATGTACTCGGAGCGATTGACGCCGCGGATACGAGCAGCAGCGTCCACCCTCGCCATTTCGCGATGGTTTACCCTGGCCCCGAGCGACAGCGGAAACTGACGTGTCTTGCTCATGCTCTTTCCCAGTGAACGGAGCGATGTGTGGGCCGACTTGGCCACCGGCACCCAACTGTGGCCACCGTGACAGCACGTTAACCGACCCCTTGCGCTCCGGTCAAGTCCGCGTAATAGTGGTCACATTCGACCACATCAAGCAACCCAGGATTGGCATGTTCAACACGAGGCTCCAGCAGGCCATCGAGGCGCACTTCGACTCGGTGAAGGACTTCGCCAAGGCCCTCGAGGCCGCCGGTCATCGTGGCGCGAGCTATAGCCAGGTCCGGCGATACCTTTCTGGCCGGACGGAGAAGGCCCCACCCCTAGAGTTCGTCGAGGCGGCTGCGGAGGCGTTGAAGGTGCGTCCGGCATGGCTCGCCTTCGGGGACGGCTTGATGACGGTGGCCATGGAGACGGCCGTGGAGGAGCTCAACGCCGCTTGGCGGGAAGGCGCCAAGAGGCTCCGCCGGGCGAACGCCCAGCGCTTGGGCGTGACCGGTCGGGACGACTTGTCGCAGTTCTGGGAGCTCTTCCACGACGCAGTCTTCCCCTTCGCCAGGGTCTCCGGGAGGGAGGACGGCGCCGGCGAGGTCTACCTGGAGTTCGCCGATGTGATCGCGTCCCCACTCGCCAAGGCAGGCGTAGATACCGACCGAGTCCCGCCGGACGCCTACCGCCACTACCTGACGCTCGTCACGATGGCCCTGCAGTTTGTCTTCGAGGCCGTCGAGACGGCTGAACAAGGACGGGCCGGAACCTGACTCGGGGATGCGGCCACCCACCGGGGCGGAGCGTGAGGGCTCGACCCAGGCGAGGCCACCTCCCGGTATTCAGAAACCACCGGGCGGAACCAGCCACCCTAGCCGAGGTGAGGGTAGACGGCGCGACGAAAAGCCCATCCGTCCGGCTGCGTGACCTCGACCGGACCGTCAGCGACTTCAGGGCCACCGAACAGGAAGCGATCCGCCCCCCCGCGGGTGACATGGTTCACAAACCTGACTGCCCCGGACCCTACCTGGGCAGGACCGGCGCGATTCTCGTAGCCACCCACGAGAGCGAGCCCTCGACTCAGCGGCATAATCACGTCGAGCGCCTCATGATCGAAGCGAGCCTCCACGCCCTCGACGTCATTGCGGTTGTTCAGCAAGGCGACCGGGCGGTCCGAGCAGAAGAAGGTGGGGCCGTCGGGTCCCGCCCGCAGCAGAGTCCACCTCCGCCTGACGAGGATCTCAAGGATCTCTTCGGCGCGCAGCAACACGCCGAAAGTCAACCGGGCATCGTGCGTGAGAACGAGCTTCACTTCGCCCTTGGCGATGGACTTCTTCCAGGCCTCAAAGTCTCCCACCAAGTCGGTTGCCCGTCCCTCGGCTTGCATCCTCCCGAGGGCGCGCTCGTGCATATCGGGAGTGGCTTCCTCCACGAAGGCCTTCCTTGCCAGCACGTCGACAATGCTCTCGAAGTCCGACATCTCCCCGGGAGGCCTCGCGGCATTGAGAGCAACGAGATGAAGTATACGGCTGAGGTCAACTGGGTCGTCGATCTTCTGCCTGCGGATCACCCGCCGAAGGGACGGAGCCAGTTGCCCCTCGACCTCGGCAAAGGCGTCCTCGAAGAAGTTGGGGTGCGGAAAGGCGGCAGTTGGCCTGTAGAGATCCCGTTGGTGGGCCGCCTCTTCTGGCGCAGCCCGCCAACCCTTTTGGGCCTCAAGGTCCCAGACATGGAGATGCGGCTCCCCGGGAGGAACAAACCCCTCAAGGAAGAACCGCGAGAGGTAATGGTGGCGGCGCTTGATCTCGGGCCCGCTCACCCGTCCAGCTCCTCCGCCAGCTCGAGCAACTCCGCGGCCCGCGCCCGGGCCAGCTTCGCGATGGCGGCCTGCCAGCCGGGGGGCGGATTGCGGCTGTTGGGACTCGTTGCATCCATGCGTGCCCTCGCGATGCTGTTCTCGGCGACGTCGAGCTCCTCGGCGACGTCAGCCAAGCGGACACACTCTGTCAGCCGGTCGGTGGCGTTCTTGAAAGTCACGCTGGTAGTCTCCGTCTTGACACTGGCTCAGCCATGGTAGTACGGTACCTACCACGCAGGGTATGCGAAAGCCCGCCGCCGAGTCTCTCCGCAAAGATCGCTCGACGACGGGCTCCGATTACGACCCGGAGGCCGCCCTTCAATGTCGCCCTGCTGGCGGCCTCCGGGCAAGGAAAACGGAGGCGAGGCATGGTGCGAAGAGACACCATTCCGTTGCCGGCGGGGCTCAGTGTCGAGCTCTACCTGGCGTGCATCGAGGTGCGCATGGCCGTGATGGTCGTGACCATGTGGGATTCGCTGCAGGCGACGCTGTACGACTTCCCGGGCGAGAAGTACGACTACCTGCTGTTCGTCTGGGCGGATGCGGGCCCTGCACGCACGGAGTGGACCATCCGGCAGTCGTTGGCCGACGTCGGGCACCCGGCGTTCACGGACGTGCCGATCGAGCCGTTCGGTCGGTTCCCCTGGGAGCCAGCCGAGTACCCCGACTGGGGCGGGTCATGAAGTGGGTGTACGAGGTGCCCAGGCTCGTGGCCGGAGACGTCGCCGTGGCTCTGGCCCGTTTCGGGATCCGACCGGGCGACACGATCTACATCAGGCCAACTCGTGAGAATCTCCCAGGCCTCTCACTGACGGACCTGAGCCTCGACGACATCGTGGCTCTCGGCCCGTTGCTCCCCCACCTCAAGGTGCTCGAGGCACCCGGCCCGGGGCAGTCTAGGCCACACCTCGAGTTGTTGACCTGACCACGAACACCGGGGCCCCGGATCGCCCGGGGCCCCACCACCTCCACGGAGACGAAGATGGCGAAGTGGCGAAAGAGGGTTGAAGAGGCCGGGGTGAGGCTGACGCTCTACTCTCGCGAGGCGACCGACGCGATCTGGTATGCCGGCACGATCGGTGGCCGCCGGCGCCGCGGCTCCCTCAAGACCGCGGACCGAAAGCTGGCCGAGACCAGAGCCCGGGCGATCGCGCGCGGCCTCGCGGAAGCTCAGCTCACCGGCCGCGACCTCCGCACCCTGACGCTCGGCGAGATCTTCGGGCACTACTTCCGGAAGAAGGCACCAAACCTCACGGAGCGTTGGCGATCCGCGGCCGAGACTCGCCGCGACTTGTTCGTTCGGGCCTGGGGACGCGACAAGCCGGTCGGCGACATCGGCCAGTCCGACATCGATCGATTCCGGGACCTCCGCCGCTCGGGCGAGCTCCGACCCGCGACCGCCCGCACCAAGGGCGTTCGCGACGGAACCATCGAGGCCGATCTCCGATGGCTCTCCACGGTCTTCCGGTGGGCGCGCGGCGTGAAGGTCGGTGGCCAGCCGATGATCCCTGCGAACCCCCTCGAGGGCCTGAAGCGACCCGTTCCGAAGAACGTGCGGCGGCCGGTCGCTTCGCACGACCGGTTCATGAAGACGCTCGAGCAGGCCGACCAGGTCGATCCAGCCGGTCGCCTCGCCTGCATGCTGTCCCTCGCACGCTACACGGGCCGTAGGGAGTCCTCCATCTGCCAACTCCGGGCCGACGACGTCCTACGCACCCCCGAGGCCGTGAGAAGCGTCCTGGCCGCTCTGGGGCTCGACGAGAGCGCTGCGGCTCACTTCCCGCGCGGGGGCCTTCTCTGGCGGGCAGAGACGGACAAGCAAGGCTACCACGCAGTCACGCCGCTGTCGGCGCCGGCCCGGGACGCCTTGGATGCCTACCTCGAGCGAAACCCACGGCTCGGAAGCGTGCCTCTCTTCCCCGCCCCGAGGGATGCAACGGCGCCGATCCGGAAGGACACGGCCGGGCGCTGGCTCATGCGGGCGGAGAAGCTGGCCGGCCTGCCGAAGCTCGCCGGCGGTCGCTGGCACCCGTACAGGCGGCTGTTTGCGACGGAGCTTCGCGCCCTGCCGGTGCACGATGTCGCGGCCGCCGGGGGCTGGCGGAGCGTGGAGACCGTGCAGCGGATCTATCAACGCGCGGAGGCGGCAGGGGTGCTGCGGGCGCTTCAATCGCTTGGCGATTGCGGCTCTGTCGGAGCGGCGGGTTCCTGACCCGTCACCTCAGAGAAGCCTTGCCAAAAGCCACGGCGGATCGCACGCCGCATCGGTTCGTCCAGCTGAGCACCGAACTTCTTCCCGGCAGCCTTCACCAAGCCGCCGTCCACGTGATGGGGAATCTTCGGCTTCGAGTCGAGCAGCTTGGCGATCTCGCCCGCGCCGAGATTTCCCGCGTAGGCCTTTCCGTACTCGACTCCCCACACCTCTCCGTCGGTCGCCTCTTCGATCGGCACACCCTCGTCGAGGGGGGGCGTGGGATCGATCTGACGAATGAAGCGGGAACACTCGGTACGGGACAGGACCATCACGTCATCCGCCTCATCCACAAGGGTCCGAGCCTGATTGTGTCCTCCCCCTACAGGCTCGATTCCGACTAGCGCGACGGAGACACCAAGTTCCTGGGCCTCCGCGACTCCCTCTCGAACGTCCTCGTCCCCGCTGAGCAGGAAGATGCTCTGGGCCGCCCCGTTTCGCGACAGGACGATCAGGTCACGCACGATCCTCGAGTCGACACCCTTCTGGCCGTTCTTGGTCAGCCGCCCGAGACGAAGCTTCACCCCCTGCAACGCACCAATCGCCTGGTGTTCCCTCGTGGGTACCGCGTTGGGGGCTCCGTCGTACCAGTAGGTCCGAAGGTGGGTCTGCCCGCTGTCCTTCTCGCCTAGATCGACCAGGGTCCGAACCAGCTTTTCCCCGTCCAAGTGCAACTTCGCTCGCTTCGTTGTCCCACAACAAAGCGCGCCAGCTGCGGCGTAGAGGTAGCCAGCGTCTACGAGGACGACGAAGCGATCCACGGGACCTCGGGCGAAGAGAAAAAAAGGGGCCACCCGCCGCAAAGGCGAGGGCCCCGAAACAGGGCCGGAAGGCCCCAGCAAATACCTCAGTGCTTCAATCTAGTCGGGAAACGGACAAATACGCAATGGTTGCGTTTCTCATTAGGCCAGGCCGCTGGGCCCAACCTCTCAACTCAAAACCCACAGGTTGACACATTATTGACACAGCCACCGCAAACTGCCTTGCCCCGCAGCTACGTAAAAAGCTGCGGGGCAATGCATTATATTATGTCCCCGGCTGGACTCGAACCAGCGGCCTACTGCTTAGGAGGCAGTCGCTCTATCCACCTGAGCTACGGGGACGGACGGCCGAAGGTAACTCTCGGGCGGGTCGGCGCCTAGGCAAGCAAAGGAAGGACCAAAAACCTCCACGATATGTCCCGTTTCGCGATGGTGGAGGGTTTTGGTCGCTATACGACCCAAAGTCTCCACGATCCACCCGGTTCGCCACATGGTGGAGGGAAAGAGTCGTATAACCACCAAAACCCTCCAGCATCTCGATCTCGGCCATATCGTGGAGACTTGTGGTCGTCTCTCGCCGCATTTGGCCCGCCCGCGTCAGGCCCGGACGTCCCCCTACCCTCCTGCCAGCACTACCGCCAGCTCCAACGACGTCCACTGGTCGAGCAACGTGGCACGGCGGATCCCGGCGACCACTGCGGCTGACCCGAGCCACATCCTGACGCCGACCCCCAGCGTCGCCCCCAAGGCCGCGATCCCCGTGCCACCTGCACGGCGGGGCTGGAAGACGCTGAGTGTCGACACCCCGACTGCCACGTAGGGCGTCGAATGGCCCGCCCGAGCCTCGGGGGCGACGAACCCGACGCTGGTCTCGATGAGCGGGACCTCCGGCACCGCGTGGACCTGCGCCCACAACCCGAGCCCGCCCGGCGCCCCGATCGGCGTCTCGAGCCGGCCGCCGAACCAGGATGCAACCGCTCGGTCTCCCGCCAACGCCACCGAGGGCCCGAACAACGTCGGCCGGTCCTGGCCACGCACCCCCGCGGCGACCACCACCTGCAGCGCCACGATGACAACGACGGTGTACACGATCACCCAGAACCCTGCCCCACCACGCATGCCACGGCTCCACATGCTCCCTCCCGGCTCAGAGGCTGGCGCCGGTCCACGAGCACCTCCCCGGCACCTAACGTACCATACCACATGGTACGGCTGCACGCAACAGGTTAGTCGCACGCCCCTGCCCTTCGAGAGCCCCGCCGTCGACCGTCCCCTACTCCTCGTCCTCGCTGAACGCGAAACGCCCCAGCAGCGGCACGAACCGCACCTCGCCGCCGATCTCGTCTTGCGAGACGATGAAGCCGTCCTTGCGCACCAGCACGAGCCGCTGACTTTGCCGATCACCCACGGGAATCAGCATTCGCCCCCCTTCGGCCAGCTGATCGATCAGCGCCTGGGGCACGCCGGGTGAAGCCGCCGAGACGACGATCACGTCGAAGGGGGCGAATTTCCGCCATCCGATGGTGCCGTCGCCGACCATGATGGCCACATTTCGGACCGCCAGCGAGTCGAGCACCGACCGGGCCCGGGTCGACAGCTCGCGCACCCGGTCGATCGAATAGACCCGGTCGCACATGGAGGCGAGGAGCGCCGTGAGGTAGCCGCTCCCGGTGCCGAGCTCGAGCACGGTGTCCTCGGGCTTCGGCTCGAGCACCTGCAGGTAGTACGCCTGCAGACTGGGTTGCGAGGCGGTCTGCGAGAATCCGATCGGCACGGGCGCGTCTTCGTAGGCGCGCGGCCACATGCCCTCGGGAAGGAAGAGGTGACGCGGGATCTCGTCGAAGCGCCGCAACAGGTCGAGGTCGTTGCAGCCGCGGTCGCGGATCTTCTCGATCATGGCCCGGCGCTGCCCGACGAAGCGGTTGCCGCCGGGAATGTCGAGCCCCGGGGTCACGAGCCCAGCCCCCACCCCCGGATCTGATCGAGCAGCGGGAAGTTGGTCAGGTCGAGGTGAAGCGGCGTCAGGGAGACGTAGCCCTCCTTCACGGCCCGGAAGTCGGAGTCCTCCGGACCCGTCCAGTTGGTCGTCCCCCCGCCGATCCAGAAGTACTCCTTGCCGGAGGGGTCCTGCGCTCGCGTGAGCGAGTCCTTGTAGCGGCGCCTTCCCAGCTTGGTCACGCGCACCCCCTTCACCTGATCCGGCGCCACATTCGGCAGGTTCACGCTGAGCAGGGTGTCGGCGGGGAAGTCGTCGCGCGCCAGGATCCGCTCGAGGAGGCCGGCGATGACGGGCTGCCACCCCTCGAGCTCCTCGTAGTGCTCACCGGTATACGAGAACGCAACGGCCGGAATCCCGAGCACGGTGGCCTCCATCGCGGCCGCCACCGTGCCCGAATAGAGCACGTCTTCGCCCATGTTGGGGCCGTGATTGATGCCCGAGAGCACGATGTCCGGCTTGTCTTCGAGCAACTCGCCGATGGCGAGGATCACGCAATCGGTCGGCGTGCCGTCCACGATCCACGAGCCGTCGGGCGCCCGCCGGGCGCGCAGCGGATGATGAAGTGTGAGGGCGTGGCTCGTGGCCGACTGTTCCCGGTCGGGTCCCACGACGGTCACCTGGCCGAAACCGCTCGCCGCGCGCGCCAGGACGTTGAGGCCGAGGGCGAGATAACCGTCGTCGTTCGTACAGAGGATGCGCATGCGGGGTGGTGCTCGGTAGGGGCGGGCTCGGGACGGAAGGCGCTCAGTCGGGTCAGCGGTCGGGGCGGGAGGCGCTCCGTTGAGGCGGCGCTCGCGGCGGGGGGTGCTCGGGTGCGGAGGCGTTGGTGGGGCGGCGCTGGCGTGCGGAAACCCTCAGTCGGCGCTCGCGGCGGCGGCCGACTCGTCGGCGCCCTCGTCGAGCGACGGCGTCAACAGGTCCCGCACATGGAGCAACTCCTCCTTCATGCTGGACAGGAACTCGGGATCGAGCACGAGCTGGCGCTCCTCGGCCAACTCGCCGGCCTGTCGCATCTCGAGCAACCGCTGCCGCGCGCCTTCGATGGTGTACTTCTCTTCGTACAGCAGATTCCGCACGAGCAACACCAACTCGATGTCCTTGGGACGGTAGACCCGATTCCCCGCGCGGTTCTTGATCGGGCTCAACACCTCGAATTGGGACTCCCAGTAGCGCAACACGTGCGGCTTCAGCCCGGTGATGTCGCACACCTCGCCGATGGAGTAGTAGGCCTTCTTTGCGATGGGCTCGGTCACGACCAGTCCTCCGGCTTGGGATCACGCGACATCAGATTGTTCAGCGCCTCGCGAGGGTCGCGCCCCTCGGTCAGCACGGCATGCACCTCGGTCGCGATCGGCATCTCGACGCCGAAGCGCCGGGCGAGCTCGACCACGGCCTCGACCGTTCTCACCCCTTCGGCCACGGCCGTCATCTCCCCGAGGATCGCCTCCAGCGACTCCCCCTGGCCGAGCCGCACACCGACCGCGCGATTCCGGCTGAGGTCCCCGGTGCAGGTCAACACCAGGTCGCCCATCCCGGCCAGTCCCGAGAAGGTCTCGCGACGCGCTCCCATCGCCAGCCCGAGCCGGGTGATTTCGGCGAGGCCCCGGGTGATCAGGGCCGCACGGGTATTGTGACCAAAGCCGAGCCCGGTCGCCACTCCGGCCCCGACGGCGATCACATTCTTGAGCGCGCCCCCCAGTTCGACCCCCACCACGTCGGGCGACGTGTAGACGCGAAAGAAGCGGTTCTGGAACTGCGCCTGCACCCGCTGAGCCGCTGCCTCGGATCGACTCGCGACGACCACCGCGGTGGGCGCCCCCCGGGCCACCTCGAGGGCGAAGCTGGGCCCCGACAGCACCGAAAACGTCTGTTTCTGGGACGGCGTCAGGATGTCATCCAGTACTTCATCCATTCGCCGCAACGTGTTGATTTCGATTCCCTTCGACGCACTCACGACAATGGCGTCGTCTTCGAGGAACGGGGCTGCCTCGGCCATCACACTCGCCACCCACTGGGCCGGCGCCACCGACACCACGAGCCCGGCTCCGCCCAGCGCCTCGTCGAGCCGTGAGGTCGCGACCAGCGAGTCCGGCAGGGGCGCGTCGGGCAGGAACATCCGGTTCACGTGGTCGTCGTTGACTTGAGCCACGACCTCGGCCTCCCGCGCCCAGAGCACCGTGGGCACGCCGTTGTGCGCCAGGACGGACGCGAGCGCGGTCCCCCAGCTGCCTGCTCCAATCACCGCGGCCTTGTCCATGCTCAGCTTCCCCTCTCCATGCTCAGCTCGCGCTCGTCCAGCGCGCTCCGGTCCTCGCTCCGCCCGCCGTCGCTCAACCCGCCCTCGTCCACGCTCACCCCGCCCGCTTCGACCCGAAGCGGTTCTCCTCGCCCCGTAGTAGCCGCCCGATGTTGGCGCGGTGCGACCAGATGACGAAAGCCGCCAGCACCAGGGTGAAGGCGAGGAGGCCGTTTCCGCCCTGGTGTGGCGTCACCGCCACGAGAATCGGGAGGGCCACGGCGGCGGCCAGCGACCCCACCGATACGATTCGGGTGGCCCAGACCAGCACCACGAAGAGGGCGATGCACACCCCGGCCGCCAGCGGGGCCAACCCCAGAAACACACCGGCACTCGTGGCGACCCCCTTCCCTCCCCGAAACCGGACGAAGACCGAGAACACGTGACCGGCGATCGCCGCCCCGCCGAACGCCAGCACCCACCCGAAACCGACGCCCCCCGCCCACGCCGGAAACAGGGCGACGGGGGCCCAGCCTTTCGCGATATCGACGATCGCAACGGGGAGTGCTGCCCGCCAGCCCAGCACGCGGAAGGTGTTGGTGGCGCCGAGGTTGCCACTCCCCTTCTCACGTAGATCCACACCGAAGAAGGCCCTTCCCACCCACAGGCTCGTCGCCATCGATCCAACCAGGTACGAGAGGGCGAGAAGGAGCCAGGGGTTCACGACGAACTGGACTCCCGCATGAAAATGCGGAGGGGCGAACCCAGGAACCCCCAGGCGTTGCGGAAGCCGTTGTGCAAGTAGCGCTGGTAGTGCGCCGGGACGTCCTTGGGGAGGTTGCCGAAGACGACGAAGACGGGCGGGGCGACGTCCACCTGCGTCGCGTATCGCAGCTTCACCGGGCGGCCGCGCGCATGCGGCGGGGGCTGGCGGCCGACGAGACGGCCGAGCACCTCGTTCACCTCGGAGGTGTCGATCCGACGCTGACGCTGCTCCTCGACCTCGATCACCATGTCGAGGGCCTTCCGCACCCGCTGCCCGGTCAGCGCCGAGGCGAACAGGAACGGCACCCACTGCAGGAAGGGCGCGCGGGCGCGCATCTCCTTCGTGAGCTGGTCGGCGGTGCGCTCGTCCTTCTCGACGAGGTCCCACTTGTTGACGAGCACCACCAGGCCGGCCCCCGCCTGCCACGCCGCCTCCATGATGCGCAGATCCTGGTGCGACAGCCCCTCCTGGGCGTCGAGCAGCATGAGGCAGACGTCGGCCTCGCGCACCACCCTCTCGGTGCGGATGTAGGAGTAGTACTCGAGGTTCTCCTTCACCCGCGACTGGCGGCGCAGCCCCGCGGTGTCGACGAAGACGAGGGTGCGACCGTGATAGGTCATCGAGGTGTCGACCGGATCGCGGGTCGTACCCGCCTGGTCGCTCACCACCACCCGCTCCTCGCCGAAGAGCCGATTCACCAGCGACGACTTGCCGACATTGGGCTTGCCGACGACGGCGACGCGGATGCGGGTCGGGTCGTCGGGCTCCTCGTCGGCCTCGGGCAGCCGAGCCACGATCTCGTCGAGCAGATCGCCCGACCCGCGGCCCGACCCCGAACTCACCGGGTGGGGATCGCCCAACCCCAGCTCCCAGAACTCGTGGTGCCCCATTTCACGGGGCAGATTGTCCATCTTGTTGACGGCGAGCACGACCGGCTTGCCCGAGCTGCGCAGCATCTCGGCCACCTTCTGATCGAGCGGATGTAGCCCATCCTTGCCGTCGGTCACGAGTACGAGCACGTCGGCCTCGTCGATCGCCGCCTGCGCCTGCTCCCGCACGAGGCGGTCCATGGGCCGATCCGACTCCTCGATCACGCCGCCCGTGTCGACGATCACGAAGTGCCGCCCCGCCCAGTCGGCCGGAGCGAAGTTGCGGTCCCGCGTCACGCCGGGCTGATCGTCGACGATCGCGAGACGCCGCCCCACGATGCGGTTGAAGAGGGTGGACTTGCCGACGTTCGGGCGTCCGACCACGGCCACGATGGGAAGACTCATACGTCGGCCACACTCCAGGTGCCGGCCGAGCGTCCCTCGGGACGGCGCCCCGGGGCTCCGGCGGCCGCCCCCGCTGAACCGCCCTGCCGGGCCCTGTCGGCTCGCTGGAGCGTGTCGATGAGCTCGTGCCCAGGCACGACCACCGAGGGCGCCAGAGCGGCCTCTACGTCGCTCAAGGGCATCGAGTCGATGAAGACGTCGTCGGCATTCAGCGCTTCGGCCGGAATCAGGCAGATGTCGCCGTCGCGGCAGTCGGCCGCGAGGGCGTCGCGCAGGTCTTCGCCCGCCAACAAGCCGGCCGTCGTGACGATCGAGCCGTAGAACTCGTTCACGACCTCGACCACATCGACCTCGCAGGCGGCCTGCGCGGCAAGCCTGGGCGCGAGATCGCGGAAGAACGGCGCCATCGAGGCCCCGGTGACCAACCGCAGGCGGTGACCCTCGAAGCGCGGCACCTCGTGCAGCCCCTCATCGAAGTCGGTCAGCAGCCGCCGCACGGAGCCGACCCCGTTTTCGGCGAGCGCTCCCTCGTCGTACCACGCCTGGGAGGGCAGCTCCACCCCGGCGATCAGGTACATCTCGTCGCCCACGTAGGCCCACGCCTCGCCCCGCTCGCGCAGCCCCCGGGCCCGCGCGGCCTCGACCACCTCGATGGCGGTGCGCGCCTCGTCGGCCGTGAGCAGGCGCACGGGGCGCAGGTGGTTGTACTTGGTGAGACCCACAGGAACCACCGACAGACTTCGGATCGCCGGCCCGAGGTCCCACAACTCTTCGATCGTGCGCTCCAGGTGCACCCCGTCGTTCCACTCCGGACACAGTACCACCTGGGTGTGCACTTCCATGCCGTGTTCGGCGAAGCGTCGCAGGTGCTCCACGATCAGCCCCGCGCGCTCGTTCTTGAGGAGCCGGATGCGGACGTCGGGCTCGGTGGCGTGCACGCTGACGAAGAGCGGTGAGATGCGCTGATCGATCAGTCGCTGGATTCCCTTGGGACCCAGATTGGTGAGCGTGACGTAGCTGCCATAGGTAAACGACAACCTGAAGTCGTCGTCCCTAAGCCAAAGGGAGGGACGCACATCCTTCGGGTTGCCATCGATGAAACAGAACACGCACTTGTTGGCGCATTCCCGGATGGCATCCGGGGCCGGCACGATGCCCATGGGCTCGCCGGGATCGCGCGACACCTCGTAGACGACGGCGTCCCCCGCCGGGGTCAGCGCCTCGAGTTCGAGCTCGGTGTCCGACAGAAAGAAGGTCAGATCGATGTTGTCGCGCACCCGCTCGCCGTTGATTCGCACGATGCGCGAACCAATCTCCATCTCGAGCTCTTCGGCAATGGAGCCGCTGTCGATGCCGGCGATACGTACCACGGAAACCTCCTGAGGCCGAGACCCGTCCGGATCTCGACCGTGACCTCCAACCCGCCTCGTGCGGGCGCGGGAAGATAACCGGACCCGACGAGGGTCCCAAGCGACGGAACCCGCCTCGCTACCCCTGCGTAGCACCGACGTTCGCCGCGCATCGTCGCGCCGGACGCCACCTGTTTCCCACGGCCTCCGAGCTGCATGCGCGCCCTGCTCCGCATCGCCTCCCTGCTGATCGCGTCGACCCTTGGTACGCTCGTGGTCTCCGGGTGCGAGCAGATCGAGCAGGTCGAAGATCGCTGGCGGCCCATGACGCCCCACGAGGAGTACCTCCAGGGACTCCACGATGCGGGACTCGCCGGCTCCGGGCTCAGCCAGGCGTGGATCCTCGAGGCCGCCGAGGCCGTGCGGAGTCCGCGCGACGTCGAGCTGCCCTTCCGGGAAGCCACCTACGTGGCGGCCGATGCCCCCGAGGCGATCGGATACCGCTTCCGACTGGAGCGGGGGCAGCAGATCCGGATCGGGCTCGACGTCGAGGCCGACCCCTCGCTCCAGGTGTTCCTCGACTTCTTCCGGCTCGCGGCCGACCCCGCCGATCCGCCGCGTCCCGTTGCGACAGCGCGCACTACACCCGAAGGACTCGTCTACGAGCCGGATCGCGCGGGAGACTACCTCGTGCGGCTCCAGCCCGAGCTCCTGCAGAGCGGTCGCATGACGCTCACCCTCGAGCTGAATCCGGCCCTCGCGTTTCCGGTGGAGGGCCGTGACATCCGGGCGATCCTCAGCTTCTTCGGGGTGGCGCGCGATGGGGGCCGCCGCTCCCACGAAGGGGTCGACGTCTTCGCCCCCCGGGGCACCCCGGTGCTCGCCTCCGCGGCCGGGCGGATCACGCGGGCCAATGTGACGAACCTCGGCGGCAAGGTCGTTTGGCTGCGCGACGACGTGAAGCGGCGCAGCATCTACTACGCCCACCTCGATTCGCAGACCGTCACCGCCGGTACTCGCGTCGAGATCGGCGACACCGTGGGATTCGTCGGCAACACCGGCAACGCGCGAACGACGCCGCCTCACCTGCACTACGGCGTCTACTACCGCGGCGAGGGGGCGATCGACCCGTTTCCCTTTCTCGCCCCGCCGCGGCGCCGACTGGCCGAGGTGGTGGCCGACGCCGACCGGCTCGGATCGTGGGCCCGCGTCGTCAACGAGGGGCTCCGGTTGCGGGCGCAGCCGGAATCCCGGGCGGATGTGGTGCGCGAGCTCCCGCAGCACACCGCGGTGCGCCTGGTCGGAGCGTCGGGGGAATGGTACCGGGTGCGGCTGCCCGACGGGACCGCGGGCTACCTGTCGGCCCGCCTGACCGAGGATCTGGATGCCCCGGTAGCCGAGCGCGTGGCGGCGCGAGCGGTGCCCGCTAGAAGTCGCCCCGAGGAGAGTGCCCCTCTGGTCGAGACGCTGGCCACCGGAGCCGCGCTAGCGGTACTCGCCAACTTCGGAGACTACTGGATGGTCCGAACGCCCACCGGACGTCCGACCTGGATTCGCGCCGACGCAGAGACGGCCGACGCGGACGGCTGAGGGGAAGCGGTCCCTCAGTTGAACTCGACCGGCGGGAACTCCGTCACCTGCCAGTCGCCACCATCTCCGGGGCCCTTGCCCCATGCCTGCCCGGCCACCGGTGAGTTCTCCTCTCCGATCGCAACGGCAATCACGAACGTCAGCCCCATCACGAGAAAGATCGAGGCGAACAGAAGGCCGGGCTCTTTGCGGATCATGACGGAGGACTCCTGACGGGTCGGATGTGCGAGGGGTGGAACGGAACCGGGGTCGATGACGGACCCGGCAATCTACATCGGCGAGGGTTACCCGCCCAGACGCGCCGCGTTCCCGCCCGATTCGTGACCGCTCGCGACGCTTCGTGGAATCGGCCCCGCGAGCACCTCGACCCCCTATGGCAAGCCCGGATCGAAGAGGGCGACGCGCCCCGACGGAGCCGTGAACATCGCCCGGCTGGAGTGGCCGACTCCGGCGATCAGCACTTCACGATGTCGATGAGATGGATCGACGAACGTCATGTAGCGCAATAGCGTACGCCCTCGCTCGAGACGCCTCCGCCCCTGCAGCATCGCGCCGCACGTCGTGTCGAGAGAGGCCGTCAGGGTGTCGGCAGTGCCCAGCAGGATCCGCACGTCTCGCCCGATCAGCCGCGCTCGGACGTCGGCGAGGTCGCGGTCCCGCATGTAGCTGTTCAGACCGTCGAAGCCGTAGTGCCACTCGCGGTAGTCGGGACACGCCTCCGCATCGGGTAGGGTGAAGGCGGCCCCGTCCCAGCGCTCGGGACCGAGGTAGAGATAGCTCGAGGGGTTGGCGACCACGAAGCGCACCTCGAGGTCGGGGGGGACGCCGGGTAGCGCCGTGGCCGCAGCGAAGCGGTGCACCACCTGCCCACCCGCAGAGTGTCCCGCGACCACGATGCGTTCGAGTCGCGGGAACCGGACGCGGTCGGCGATCTCTTCGACGAGTCGCTCCAGCACAGCGTACGAACTGATCCGCGGGGTGCTGCTTTCCGGGCGCGAGAGGTGGCCGCGCTTCCAGCCACCTGAGCTCCAGTAGGGCGCGCCAGCCTCCGGATCGTCGTCGACCGTGCGAAAGCGCGGCGCCACCAGCAGGCTCGTCTCGAGCACCCCAGCCGCCCGAGCGGCCGCCACCGTCGTCTCGAAGTAGCGGTCGTAGTCCCGGCCCGAGCCGTGGATCATGACGACGGCCGTCCGAATCAGCGAATCGGGTTGGTCGAGCCGGTGCGACCGGTACATGGGCACCGCCACCCCGGGCTGCGCCTCGAACAGGGTGTGGCAGCGCGGCTCTGCACGTTCGCACGCCTCTTCGGCGCGGGGGATCGTGGGACCGCCATCCGACGAGCACGCCACGAGGCCCAGCGCGGTCGCTGCGGTGGCGGTGAGTACGATGCGGCGAGCCGGGTCCATAGCCGATGTTCTGCGCCACACCGGCTGGGCGCCAGGCGGCGTGCCCGGGCTGCCGGCTACCCCGTCATCACGGACGCTACGCCTGCTACGGCGCCGTCTCTCGAGGGCTGCCTGGATCGGGTAGCCCGGAGTGTACAGTCCGGGACGAATCGACCGTCTAGCCGACTGCGGCCACCGGCGTGGCGTCCGAGGCAGCCACCGGCGTATCCGCCGCGGCCGTCGGGGACGAATCCGCGGGAGCCGCCGACGAATCCGCGGGAGCCGCGGTGCGCACGTCGGCACCGGCCCGCAGAACGCCGCGCGTCCAATCCGATCGCGCGACGGCCATGGCGAGAACTTCCCGCACGCGCGACGCGGAGTCCTGGCCGGTCACGAAGGCCGAGATACCGATCCGGAGGAGGGAGGTGCGAGTGGGTAGGAGAAGTGGGCGCGGCGTGCAGAGGATGATCACCGCATTGGTCCTACCGTGCAGGATCGGCTCCACGACCTCGTCGTACGCGAGCCCGTCCGCGGGCGGGGCGATGAAGTACAACACCGCTTCTTCGGAGTCGGGCGGCAGCTGGTCGGCGTCGGTTTCGAACCGCACCTCGACCCGCGACGAGTCCACCCATTCGGGGATGATCGCCTGGTAGTCCCGTGGGAGGCGGAAGCCGATCCCCGTGGTGGGAATGTTCTCGGGCATATGTACAAGATCCGTTCAGATTCTATCTGTCGAGACCGCAACCTCACTACGACGAGGCGGTGCCGCAAGCGAAATCTTGGGATCCGCCGCCAAACGCGCGTACCTTGGTCTGCGCACGCCCCGCGCTTCGCCGCCGACCTCCCAGCCCGTCCGAGCGCGAGGACTCGCCGACCCTCGCTGGAGAGACGCAGGTGCCGCTGCTGAGACGCATTCAGGGCCCGGTCCGCCTACGCGGCCTCGACACCCTGTTGGTCGTCGGTCTCGCCACCGCGGCGTGTCATCCAGCGCGCCCTCCTTCCCTTACCACCGGGGGTCGAGCGCTCTGGACCCTCGAAGCCCCCGCCCAACTCGTCGAGTGGCGTACCTTCGACCCTCGTACCGTGAGGAACCGCCTCCCTCCAGCGGTACGCTTCGAGACCGTCGGGGAGGTCGCTCGCCAGGGGCTCCCCTGGGCCCTGCGGTACCTGGAGGCGCATCCCGAGCAGGAGGAGTGGGGCATCTCGTTCGTCGAGGTGGTTCGGGCCGCGTCATTCGCCATCGATGGACGCTCCCCCGCCTGGGGCGAGGATGGCGCGGCAGGACTCTGGTTCGCGCGGGTGGCGTGGGTGGACCGGCCAGCCTCGGTCGACGACGGCCGCCTCCTGCTGGCCCTGGACGCCTGGATCTCCGACTCCGATTTCGCGGCGCGGGCCGGCGCGCTCGGCTACCACTGGGCGGTCGGAGCTGCGGCGCTGCGCCACGACCCCGACGGCGAGGTCACCGCCTCGGTCTCTGCCCCCGGCCTCGAGATCCGGGGCAACTGCCGCCTCGCGAGAGCCGCATCCGAGGCGACCAGCGGAGTCGGCCGTCAGTCGATCCTCCCGCCGGCCACGTCGGCCATCGAGGGACTGGTTCGCGTGGCCTTTTCAGGCCACCGGGAGCGGGCGTGCGACGGCGCATCCCACTGGTCGATCACCGGGTCCCATCCCCTGGCCGCGACCACACCGATCGACGACCTCGTC
The DNA here is from genome assembly GCA_028279425.1 of Longimicrobiales bacterium. GTDB lineage: Bacteria > Gemmatimonadota > Gemmatimonadetes > Longimicrobiales > Gaopeijiaceae > Gaopeijia. The sequence continues at coordinate 37,267 of JANQNV010000134.1, forward strand.
TTTCAGTTCGGCTACCGCTTCGTGGGTGGGGTGTACGGGCGGTAGACCTGCCGCACGCCCGTGCCGATCCAGCGCGGTTCAGGCCGCCACCTCAGCCCCCGATCAGCCAGACGACGCCGAGCGTGCCCCCCCACCACGTGCCCTCCTCTTCGAGTCGTTCCACTCGGAGGCCGAACTGGATACCGAAGGACTCCGAGGTGGGTGCGGTCAAACCGGCCTCCAACTCGCCGATGAACTGCTCACCCCAGGCGTCGTTTCTCCAGAAGACGACGCCCGCACCAGCCGATGCAAAGGCCCGTAGCGAGCCGGGTTCGCCCCCCTCGATCATTCCTCCCAGCACCGTCTGGAGCCCCGTACCCGAGGGCCTCGGACCCTCGCTCCAACTAACGCCGGTGGTTCGAACGTACGCGCTCGCGAAGGGGGTCAAACCGGCACCCGCCTTTCGGCCGCGCACGCCCGCGAGGTAGCTGAAGTCGGAACCCCACCCGTCCCCCGTCACGGCCGCGATGCGAGGTGCGATCTCGATCTGGGCGGCGACCGGTGCGGTGGCCGCGCTGAATGCGGCCAAGGCCAGGAATGCTCGGGTGAGGGCGCGGGACCACATGCCAAATCTCCGATGGAACCAGTCGACGGTGCCGACGCGCCGCACCTCGAACCAAGACGTGGGGGGAAGCAGCCTGACTCTATCGCCGCATCTGGCGCGTGCGCAAGTTATACGCCGAGGGGTGGGGCTCCACCACTACTGCAGCGACCCAAACGTGGGCTCGACCTTCTTCCGGCTCGAAGACCCGGCTTACCGCGAGGAAACCAGTCCCTGGGCCCCGGGGTGCATCGCACAGGCCATCCTTATTGGGCGGGCACGCCGCCAGGCCGTGTTCGCTCAGAGCCTTCAACAGAACGGGAGAATCCGCTGGCTCGACATCGGCGGCAACGACCAGAAGGTCGATGACCTCTTCGGGATTCGACTGGCCAACCGACCCGAGCCACTATCAGGCGGCGCATATTGGGTAATCCCGCCACTGCAGAACTCGTGCACGAGTTGGGCCCGGAGTCGAAGCCTCAGCAGCAGCTCTGCCCCCCGGCGACGCAGAGCTGTCCTCGCTGACGGACTACCCGCGGCTAGCCGATGATCATCCGGGCGAACCGCTCGACCTCCACGTTCAGGTCACCATCGACCGTCGCGACGAACGTGAAGTCGTAGATCCAGCTCCACCCGGTAGCATCAATCGAGAGCGCTCCGTCCTCTCGCCAATAGGAGAACGCAAGCACCGGGGTGCGAAGCTCGGTGCAACCCTCCGGGATCCGAAGCTGGGCGTTCGCCGAGTCCGGTACGCTCAGGGTATGTCGTAGCGACGAGCAGTTTCTCGCGAATGCCGCGTCCCCGACCGGCACGTCCGCCGCGCCGACCGCCCGCCGCAGCGCGTCGAGTGGGCCCGACGGACGCAACTCATACGTCGGATCGATCGCCAGTTCATCACCCAACTCAGACGCCAGGAACTCCACCGCTGCCTGAAGCTGCTGCTCCACTGAGGTTTGTGCCGCACAGGCCACAGGGGCCAGCAGCCGTAGCATGGCTACGGTCAGGGCTACCGTCCCCCTCACGGCAATCGCCCGGGGGCGGTCGACAGTTTCTCACGGCGGCTCATCCGCCGACCCGCCAGACGATACCCGCTGTGCCTCCACCCGAGGTCCCTCGGTCGTTGAGCCAGTCCAACCGGAACGCGAAGTGCAGACCGAACGACTCCGACGTGGGCACGGTCACACCGGTCTCGACCTCCACGACGAACTCGTTCCCCCAGACGTCGTCTTGCCACGATACGAGGCCTCCACCGACGGAGAAGTGGGGTCGCACTGATCCCGGTCGCCCACCCTGCAGGTTGATGCCGACCACGGCCTGGACGGCGCGACCCGACGGAGCTGGCCCCGAGTCGACGTCGACCGATCGACTGCGGAGATACAGGCCTGTATACGGTGTGGCCTGCCCGTCCCCCCACCTGCCTCGGAGCCCTATCAGGGCCACATAGTCGTCGGCCGTCGCCCTAAGGAATCCGATGCGGGGCGACAACTCCACCTGCGCTTCGAGGCGTCCGCCGCACGCCATCGCTCCGAGGCAACACACCACGAGCCAGACCCGGACTCTGATCGTAGACCGCTCCACTCCGCATCCTCCCCTGAATACGCTTCGGGTCCGTCTCATCACGGGCCGTCCCCGACGCCACTCGATCCCGAACCGGATCCGATGTAGCGCCAGGAATCGAGATACCACTCCTCGAGGTGGCGCACGAGTTCCGCCATGTAGTAGACCTCGTTCCCTCTCCGGTCGACCACCACGAGCGGGAGGCGCACGAGGTGGTCCGTAACCCAGCGAACCTCCGAAAACGCTACGACTGCGTTCACGCCGAACATCGAAGGCGCGCAAACGACCCCGTGGGTCTCCGCCTCACAAACCGCCGGGCCCGGATCCAGCGCCTCCGCGCCCTTTCTGATCGCGGCGGAGGCTTCCGGCAGGTCGTAGAGATCTTCCGGGCGCGTTCCTGTCGAGAGCAGTCCGTTCATCCCCGACGCAATCACCCGCGTATCTACGACGAAGGACTCCGGGTCGCGAAGAGTCGCAATCCTGACGGCGAGAGCGTAGATGCCCGTGACGTCTCGCTCCCTATCCGGGGCTGGCCTGCACGAAACCAACACGAGGAGCAACAACGCGAACCTACCCCACCGTCTCATCGCCCCCTCCGCACCGATCAGTCCGCCGCATCGGTACGGCTGGCCCAGCCGCACCCTGGCCACTGCCTACGGCATACGCTGCGACCTCCCACCGCTTTCGGCCGCGCCTCACGGTGGAGACCGCGTAGCTGTCGGACAGGTCAGGTCGTCTGCGGTCCCGTCAGGTATTCTACGGTCCGTGTTCGTGGGGATTCCTACGAATTGTGGCCGCGCGCGCGTCGCGCATTCTTTCCAGGGTGTCCAAGTAGCACGGATGTAACCGGCGGGGGGTCTCGGCGGCGGCCGAGGTCTCCCGCTTTACACACCACCGGCGTTGCACGTGCTCCCTCGCTTCGGCACGACCGCGGTCCTTCACGCCGAGTCAATCCGGGCCGAGGGGCCGGTTGGGTTCATCCGCCTCCTCGCCGGCGTTGCAGATCCTCGCCCGCGGCTCGGAGTTCCAACAGCAGCTCGCTCGGTACACTCAGGCGCGGTTTGGAGTCAGGCGCTGATCGAGCCAGCGCGCCCAATGCCTCGGAGACCGGGTCGTCAACCCGGGCCGTCCGAAGGTGATTGATCAAGTAGTGGGCGAACGCCGAACCTGCCGCCGGATCCCTCAGGACTCTCCATCCTTGACTCATCAGGATTCGACGCGGGACAACGTCACCGGCCTCCAACATGCGGCGAAGAAGCGCCGATTTCTTCGCCGGGAAGGCCCGTTCGGTCATCCCCTGAATCGCCGCCTCGCGTACCTCGGGAGGCTGGCGCCGCACCCAGGCGAGGGCCCGGTCCTGGTCTCGGTCATCCCCCATCGCGCCCATTCGGACAATGACGTAGCCCTCCCGCTCTCCGAACCACTCGAGGTTGGCGAAGACCCAGTCGGCGAGTGTTCTGTCCTCACAACGCGTAGCGGAGAGCGTGACGTTTCTGGCAACCAGTTGCGCGGCCCCCTCGCCGGAAGGTAGACCCGTCGCAAGCATGCGCTGCTGCACTTCACGGTGCCACGGATGTTCCTCGGCGCACTTCAGGAAGGCGGTCCACCAAGCCCCCAGATTCCCCGAACGCTGATACTCCGCCACGAACTCTGCGGGCGGAGCCTGGCCTTGTGGACCTCGCTGGCCCAACGCGATCCCGGGCGACAGCAGCAAGCTCAGAACCAGGAGGAAGCGACCACGTAGCGTGAGGCCAAACGGAACGCCGACCGAGAATACCACGCGCAGCCCGTTCGGTATCGTAGACCGCTCCACTCCCCGTCCTCCCCTGTACCTCGTTGTCGGCACCCCGAAGTCGACACCGGCCGAAACGAACAAAGCCCCCCACCGGCCGAAACCAATGGGGGGCTTGTCGTTCAAACCAGAGCGGGTGACCGGGCTCGAACCGGCGACCCTCAGCTTGGGAAGCTGATGCTCTACCAACTGAGCTACACCCGCGTGGTGCCGTGGAATCTACCGAGGGCGTCGGTTGGGTCAAGCACCAACGACACGCGGGTGGATACCCGGAGGCAGCCACCCGCGTTGGCATTGGACTGAAACCAGAATCAGTTCGAGACCGTGTACCCGTACCCGGCTAGGGTCTGCGAGCCACTCACCTCGACCTGGAAGGCCTGGGCCGCTTCCTGCGCGGGCAGCGTCACCGACGTCTGCTCCGAGGCGATCTCCGCCCCGCCCTCGTCGTAGAAGGTGATGTCGATCGTGACCATCGAACCCGCTTCGGCCGACACGTTCATGATCGAGCCCGCCACCAGGCCGCCCCCATCGGGGAAACGCTGCAGCTGGATGTTGTTGACGATGACCGGCAGGTCCTCGATGGCGCCGACCAGCTCGGCCGCGCGGTCCTGATCGCCCATCCGGTTGGCGGTCTGCGCCAGGATCAGGTACGCGTTGCGATTGTTGGGATCGAGCTCCATCCACCGCTCGGCCGCGGCCATCATCTCTTCCAGCACGCCGGCCGGTGCCTCGGGTGCATCTTCACCGGTCGGGTAGGCCAACTGGACCGAGCGCGACCACATCTCGAGCGCATCCCGGTCGTTGACCGAGACCTCGGCCGCCGTCTTGAAGGAGTTGATGGCGCCGTCCCAGTTCTCCATCTGGTAGTAGCCGACCCCGATCGCGTAGTGTTCGGCACCGCTCAGGTTGCCCGTCGCGGCCATCCGATCGTACACGGCCTGCGCGTCTTCCGGCTGATCCATCTCGACGTACAGCGAGGCGAGCTGGCGCAGGTAGTTCATGTTTTCGGGATCTTCGGCCAGAAGCGCCTGTAGCTCCTGGGCGGCTTCGCCGTAGCGCTGCGTCTGCATCAGCGCCTGGGTCACATAGATCGGGAGCTGCGCACCCGTCTCGTCCCACGAGGCGACCGTGGCCGAGTCCATCTCGGCCCGCAGCTCATCGTCGCCGATGATCTCCTGCGCGCCTCGGAGCGAGGCGATCGCCGCGTCGTACTCGCCGACCTGGACGTAGAGCTGACCCATGTAGGCCTTCACCTCGGGCCGGCGGTCGTAAATCGCGTCGGCGTTCTTGAAGATCTCGATGGCGCCTTCGTAGTCCCCGGTGTTGACGATCGGAGCGGCCTCCTGGTAGAGGTCGATCCACGCCCGCTCGCGCACACCCATCGTCTCCAGCTCGTAGACGGGGCGGAGGCGCTCGGCCTCCGACAGCGCCTCGTTGGCCGCGACGTAGTCGTCGAGTCCCATCTGGGCCAGACCGAGCTGGTAGTACGGAAGCGGGTTAGTCGAATCGGCCGCGATCGCCGCCTGGGCCGACTGCACCGCCATCTCGTAGTGCACCTGCGCCTCTTCGGGCGTCTCGGACTCCTGCCCCTGCTCGATGTGACGCGCCGCCTCACGGGTCATGTCGTTCTCGCGGGGGCGCTCGCCCTGCGCGAGGGCCGTGCCGCCCGACAACGCGGCCGAGGGTCCGGCACTCGACGACGACCCACCACCACCGGAAGAAGCGGCGCAGCCGCCCATGATGACGAGGGTTCCCGCGACAACCAGCGGCAAACGGAAATTCATCCGGAATTCCTCCTGTGATTTCGGATGGGGTGTGCAGAGCACCGGAAGGTAGAAACGACCCTCGGTGCGGTCAAACCTTTTCTTCGTCTACCCCGATCGCGCCGAGTCGAGCCAGGGTTTCGTCTTTCCCGATCACGTGCAGGATCCGGGCCACATCGGGTCCGTGATCCTGAGCCGTAACCGCCAGCCGGAGCGGCGTGTAGAGGCCGGGGCCCTTCGCCCCTGCGGCGGCACCGGCTTCGCGGATCGCCGCCTTGATCGACCCCGGGCTCCACGCCTCGCTGGCCACCCCGCCCAGCGCCACTGCCAGTCCGGCGATCACCTCGTGGGCGCCCTCGGCGCCGGGCGTGTCGGGATCGACCATCCGGTCGCGCGCAACGGCGAGCGCCTCGGCCGAAGGATGGAAGAAGTGCAGGTGCTCACTCACGTCACCGAAAGCGGCCAATCGAGTCTTCAGCGAGCGAACCGCCGAGGTCAGCACCTCGCCGCTCCAGCCCGCGTAAGGTTCGCCCGCCGACCGGAGATACGGGGACACCCCCTCGACGAGGGTGTCGAGGTCGAGGCGGGCGAGGTGCTGTTGGGCCACCCAGCGCAGCTTCTCGGGATCGTACGCGGTGTCGCTCGCCCCCAGCCGCTCGAGCGAGATGACCTGCGCCAGGTCGTCGCGGGTCAGGACCTCGCGCTCGTCGGGGTCCGACCACCCCAGCAGGCTGAGATAGTTGATCAGCGCGTCGGGCAGATATCCCTCCTCGCGGTAGGCCCGCACCGGCTTGGCCCCCGCGCGCTTCGACAGCTTGCCGCCACTCGGATCGAGCACCTGGGCGAGGTGGGCGAAGACCGGGCGAGGACGGCCCAACGCGTCGAAGAGGAGCGCCTGCTTCGGGGTGTTGGAGAGGTGTCCCGAGCCGCGCACGACGTGGGTGATGCGCATCTCGATATCGTCGACCACCACGGCGAAGTTGTACGTCGGCCGGCCGTCTCTGCGCACGAGCACGAAGTCGTCGACATCGGCCGCCGGCACCTCGATCGGACCGCGCACCGCGTCGACCACCTCGACCATGCCCTCGGCCGGCGCGGCGAGACGGATGACGTGGGGCTCCCCCGCCTCGACGCGTTCGGCGGCCTCGTCCGGGTCGATGCGCCGACCTCGCCCGTCGTAGCGGCGCCCCTCGAACTCCACCTCGTCGCTGAAGCAGGGGAAGGCGCGACCCGACGCCACCAGGCGTTCGACGGCGGCCTGGTACACGGCACCTCGCTCCGACTGCCGGTAGGGCCCGTGCGGTCCGCCGACATCCGGCCCCTCGTCCCACTGCAGTCCGAGCCAACGCAGATCGTCCATCAGGCGCGCCTCGGCTCCCTCGACGTTGCGCGCCACATCGGTGTCTTCGAGTCGCAACACGAACACCCCGCCATGCCGGCGCGAGAACAGCCAGTTGAAGACGGCCGCTCGGATGTTGCCCAGATGGAGGTCGCCGGTGGGGCTCGGCGCGAAGCGGGTACGGACGGTGGTCATGGTCACTTGCCCAGGTAGGTCACGACGCGGGTGGCGAGTGCTTCACTGAAGCCGGGCACACGAGCGATCTCTCGAACCGAGGCGGATCGTATCGCGCGTACCGACCCGAAACGAGTCAACAGAGCCTGCTGTCGGCCCGGCCCGATGCCCGGAATCTCGCCCAACTCGCTCCGGATCGTGCGTTTCGATCGCAGCTTGCGGTTGTAGCTCACGGCGAAGCGATGGGCCTCGTTGCGAATGCGCTGGAGCACATGCAGCGCCCGGTCGCGGCGGTCGAGTCGCACCGATGCGCTGCGCCCCGGAAGAAACACCTCTTCTTCGCGCTTGGCCAGCGCCGCCAGCTGCACATCGCCCATGTCGATCGACTCCAACGCCTGCCGTGCGGCCCCGAGCTGCCCCTTGCCTCCGTCGATCAGGCAGAGGTCCGGAATGGGCTTCTTCTCGTCGCGGCGCCGCCGGAAGTACCGGGTCACCGCCTCGTGCATCGAGGCGTAGTCGTCGTTGCCCCACTCGCCCTTGATGCGCATGTGGCGGTAGTCGGACTTGCGGGGCTCCCCGTTTTCGAAGACGACCGCGCTCGCCACCACCTCCGACCCCTGCGTGTGTGAAATGTCGAAGCACACCATCAGACGAGGCACGACCTTGAGATCGAGCTTGTCCTGGAGGTCGAAGAGGGTCTCGTCGGCCCGATCGGCGGCGTAGGCCAGCGCGACACGATCCTCGAGGGCGTGGCGCGCATTGGTCGACGCCAGCTCGACGAGCCTTCGCTTGTCGCCGCGCTTCGGCACCCCGGTGGTCACCTTGCGACCGGCCGCCTCGCTCAGCACCCCCTCCAGCGTCGCCCGGTCGTCGAACTCGCCGGGAAACAACACTTCGGCGGGCAGTTCGCGGAGCGCGTGCGTGCCTCTGCCCAGGTAGAGCCGCGAGGCGAAGGCCGACAGCAGCTCGTCTTCGCTCGCATCGTGGATCTCGGTGAACCGCAGCGTCTCACGACCGAGCAGCATCCCGTCGCGAATCTGCATCACGACGCCCACGGCCAGCTCCCCGTCGCGGGCCAGACCGACCACGTCGCGGCTGCCGCCGCCCACACTTTGCACCCGCTGCTCGCGCGAGAGGCTGTCCAACCCACGCAACACGTCGCGGAGTCGCGCGGCCTCCTCGAACTCGAGGCGCTCGGAGGCGGCGCGCATGCGCGCCTCCACATCGCGACGGAGCGATTCGGTGTCCCCCGAGAGGATCGAGAGGATTTCGTCGATCATCGACCGGTAGTCCTCCTGCGTCTGCAGGCCGACACAGGGGGCCTTGCACCGCCCGATGTGGTAGTCGAGGCAGGGCCGGTCGGGCGTCTCCTTCATCAGGTTGTACCGACAGGAGCGTACCGTGTAGAGGCGCTTCACCACTTCGAGCGCCTGACGCATGCTCCCGACCGAGGTGTAGGGCCCGAAATAGCGCCCCCCGTCGTCGCGGACGGTGCGCGTCACATACACCCGGGGAAACGCCTCGTCGAGGGTCACCTTGATGTAGGGATACCGTTTGTCGTCGCGGAGCTGGAGGTTGAAGCGAGGCTGATGCTCCTTGATCAGATTCGCCTCGAGAATCAGCGCCTCGGCCTCGCTCCCCACCACCATCGTCTCGAAGTCCGCGATGCGCCGCACGAGCTCCCGCGTCTTGATGGAGCGGTGGTGATCGGACCGGAAGTAGCTGCGCACACGGTCCCGGAGGCGCTTCGCCTTTCCGACGTAGATCACCTCGCCCCGCGCGTCCTTGAAGAGGTACACCCCTGGGCGGCGCGACAGCGTGCGCAGGCGATCTTCGAGAGGAGTCGGCGTCGTCACGAACGCCCTCGGCGCAGGATGGAACGGAGCGGCATCCCGACACCCAACGCCTGGGTGGCCGCCAGGTAGGCTACCCCGAATACGAGGGCCGTTCCGAAGGCCAGCGCGGGCGCGAGGAGGGGTGAGTCCGCGGGCAGCACGCCCTCCAGCCATCCCCCGTGGAGGGGGACTCGCGAGCCGAACGCCCACTTGGCACCGACTCCGGCAACTACCGCGACGCCTCCCGCCGCCCACCGCCGCGCTCGTCGCGAGAATTCCGGAGCGTGGACACCGATCCGCGTCGTCAGCGCGCGGCGCAGGAGCAGATACTCGAGCCACGAGCCCACGGCCGCGCCCAGCGCCAACCCCGTCGCCCCGAGTCGCAGGGTGTCGTCGCCCGAACCGACCTCCACCCGGTCCAGTGGAAACATGAGGGCGACCCCGATCACCGCCGAAACCACGACACGCAGGACCGCGATCCGCGCTGGAGTGGCGGTGTCGCGCATCGCGTAGAACGACGACGACAGGGTGCGTGAGGCGGCCGACGCCGGAAGGCCGAGGGCGTACGTGGCCAGAACGGCGTAGGTCGCCGCGGTGCTGGCGGCGGTGAACTCGCCTCCCTGGAAGAGCCCCGCCACGAACAGGTCGCCCAGGAGGAGGAAGGCCAGCATCGTGGGCACGAGCACGAAACCCAGTTGATCGAGCGCCGCGCGCACCCGCGTCACCAGCGCATCGTGCGCATCGGCCCCGCGGCGCGACATCTCCGGCAACTCGGCCGCGGCGATGGACATGCCGAAGAGGGCGATCGGAAGCAGGTAGAGCGTCTGCGCGTAGCGGAGCACGGCGATCGCGCCCCCGGCGAGCAGGCCCGCGAGGATCATGTCGAGGTAGCTGCTGACGTTCAGAACCCCGCGCGCGGCCACCACCGGGGCGAAGTTGCGCAACGCCTCGGCCACTCCGTGCACGCGCCGATCGACCGACAGCCGAAACCCCTTCAAGGCCGGCACCACCCACGGCAGCTGAACCACCAGTTGGAGCAGGCCACCCACGACGCCCGCCCAGGCGAGCGCGATCACGAGCCGCGCCGGCGCCATCCCCTGCACGCCCCCGAACCAGAGCAGCGCCGCGATCAGCGCACCATTCCAGGCCACCGGCGCCGCATACGACACGAGGAAGCGGCGGTGGCTGTTGAGCACCCCCAGCGCCCACGCCGAGACGACCAGGATCGCCGTCATCACGAACAGCACCCGTACGACGTCGATCAGGAGGCCGACCTTGTCCGCATCCCATTCGGGAAACAGCAGCGGCATCACGAAGGGGGCGAGGGCGATGCCCATGAGCGCCGCGGTGAAGGCCGTGACCGTCAGGAGACCGAGGATCGCGCCCGCGAAGCGGCCCGCCTCCTCGTTGCGCCCCTCTTCGAGGAGCCGCGCGTACACCGGGATGAACGAGGCACTGAGGGTGCCCTCACCCAGCAGGTTCTGGATGACGTTGGGCGTGCGAAGAGCGGCACCCCAGACGTCGGCCACCGCTGAGGTACCGAGGAAGCGCGCGAGGGCCATCTCGCGCACCACCCCGCTGATTCGACTCAGGAAGATGCCGACGCCGACCCACCAGGCGCCGGACCGCCCCCCGCCCCGTGGACTGGAGGCGTGAGCGTCAGGCGTCGTCGCCACCCGAATCGGTGACGGGAGCGTCGGGCCGCGGGAGAGCGCCGGTAGACCCGCCTCCGGCGCCGTCGGTGCCGGCCCGTTCGCTCAGCAGACGGGTCATGAAGCGGCTCTCCTCGTCGAGTCGCGCGAGTTCGGCCGCCAAACGCTCGACCTCACCCTCCAGATAGGCCATCCGCTCACCAACGATTCCATCGCCCTCGACCAGGGTGCGCCGTTCGAGGCGTGACGCCAGCGCTCGACCCAGCTGAGAGTCGAGGATGATCGCGAGAATCGGGATCATCAGGACGACGAGAACGATCATCAGAATCATGCCGGAACCTATCCCTCTCGGTCGAACGGCGGCAACGCTGCCGCAAACGAACGGGCCACATCGCTCACGAAGGCATCGCCATAGCGGACGAGGTAGTAGAAGGGATTGAACACCCGCTCCTGCGGTTTTGATTCCGGATACAGGTGGGCGTGCGCCTTCTCGATCTGCTGGAGCGCGATTTCGCTCTGCCGCTTCACGGCCTGCACGATCTTCTTCTCGACGTCGCCCACGGCATCGAAGGCCACGCTACGCACGTGCTGAACGGGCCCCTTGAGGGTGGGATCGACCTCTCGCGTGGCCTCCGCCAGCCGCTGCACACCCTGCGCGATCGTTCCGCGCAGTTCGCCCAGCGCCTTCTTCACCCCGTCGGGGACGTCTTCGCGCGCGCGGTCTCCCGCCAACTCGTGGAAGGGCCGAGCCAAGTCGGCCTCGGTGAGGTCGAACTTGTCGAGCACCTTCCCGATCTTCGTCTCGACCACCGTGGTGCCGAGGCGCGGAAACACGATCGGCATCCCCACCCCGTGCGCCTCGAAGAGCGGCTGTAGCTCGGCGAAGTACGCCTGCTCTCCCGGACCGGCCACGTAGGCCAGCGTCGGAAACACCGCACTTTCGACCACCGGGCGCAGCATGACGTTGGGGGTGAGCGCCGACGGGTCGGCCGACACCTCCTCGTCGATCTGCGAGAGGGTGAGGCGGGTGCCCGAGTGGCGCAGCACGAAAGCGTCGCCGTCGCGGTACACGCGCTCGCGACCTGCCGGCCCCTTGAAGAAGATGTTGACGCCCCCTTCCATCACGGTCGCCTGGACACCGTATCCGGCCGCTTCGAGTTCGGCGGCTCGGGCGGCGAGGGCCGCCTCGTGCGCCTCCGCCCCCACGAGCTCCGCGCGCAGGACGCCCGCCGACAAGCGCTTCAGCGCCGGTGCGTGCGCCTGGACGAACAGCATACCCAGCGGCTCGAGGAGGGAGGCCAACACCTCCTCGAAGGCATCGGGCAGCGTCGCGGTCGGGGTGTAGGCTCGGCGAAGCAGGTCGAGATACGGCGCCGCGAAATCGGTCGGCGGCAGCAGCTTCTCCAGCTCGTCGAGACACGCGACCACCCCGGGGCCCATCGCGAGCCGGTGGAGCGCCTCCTCCCCTGCCCCATCGACCGCCGGCAGCTGGATCCGGTGACTCTCGTTGTCGACACCGACCACGAAGGTGTGGTCGGCGTCGGCCCAATCGTGGTCCTCCGAGGCCGTCCAGAACAGCGGCGCCACCGGTCGCCCAAGTGCGGCCTCGAGGCGGTCGGCGAGGACCGCGGCGGTGATCGCCTTGTAGACGGAGTAGAGGGGTCCCCCGAAAAGACCCGGCTGTTGCCCAGTCGTCACCACGAAGCCCTGGCCCGATCGCACGGCCTCGAGCCGGCGCTGGGCTTTCTCGCCCGGGGCTCGAACCGCCTCCATCCACTCGACGCGAGCCGCCCCGTTCAGACGCTCGTCGACCTCGACGGCCTTGGCCTCGAAGGAGGCGAGCGAGCGATAGTCGGGTGGGAAGAAGCGAGCCGCCTGGCCCGTGCCCTCGTAGCGGTCACGGATCAGATCACTCCCGCTGGGATGGCGGGTCCGGAGGTCGAGATTCAGGAGAGGAGCTCGGTCATGGGGAGAGGGTTCCGTAAACTCCGTCCACAGAGCGAGGAGTCAATCCCGCCCGCGACCGCGTCGAGTCTTCGACGGGGCCCCTGCGACGTCGGCAACGGCGCCCTTGTGGTAGGGTTCGTTGCGAAGGATCGACCCCGCGCGGTACAGCTGCTCGGCCAGGATGAGCCGCGCCATCTCGTGCGGAAAAGTCATCGCCGAAAGCGAAAGGCGCCGCCCGGCACGCCCCAGGACGTGGGGATGGAGACCGAAGGCTCCGCCGATCAGGAAGGCCACATCGCCCAGGCCGTGCAAGGCCCGATCGCCCAGATAGTCGGCCAGGCGGGTCGACGACCACGCCGACCCCGTCCGGGTGACCGCGATGACCTCGGCCCCGTCGGGCACCCTCGCGAGGAGGCGCTCGGCCTCGGCCGCCATCACGGCCTCCGGATCGCCCTGCCGCCGGGCCCCGGCATCGACCTCGACGGCCTCGAACTTCCAGTAGTGCGTGGCGCGACGCTCGTAGTCGGCGACCGCCGCAGCGAGATCGCCGCGGACCCGCCCGACCACGAGGAGCGTCACCTTCATCGGCGGGCGCCCTGGCGCACGATTCGGGCCCACGGCCCCGCGGCCGCCCCAGCCCCAACATCGGTGGCCGCCCGGCCCACGTCACCCTCGGGAATCTCCGTGAGGGTGTCACCGAGCGCGGACTCGTTGTCGCGCCACGGATGGTCTTCGAGCCAATGCAGCCCGCGACTCTCGCGGCGCGCCAGCGCCGACGAGACGATCAGCAGCGCGGTGGTCGCGAGGTTGGCCACCGGCACCGAAGCCGATGCTCCCCCGCCCTGCAACGGCAGCAACTGCTCGCGCGCCTCCTCCAGGGCCGCCACGGATCGCACGATCCCCGCCTTTTCCCACATCAGATCGCGGATCGCGGCCACCTCCTCGGCCGGGGCATCCGGTGCGGCGACGGCCGCACCCGGCGTCGAGGGGGCCTCCGCAGGCGCATCGCAATCGGGCACCTCCGGGGGGCGCGGGGCATTCGACCACCGCCCCTCTGCCTCGAGGGTCTCGCGGAACGTCGCCGCCGCACGCTCGGCCATCACGACGGCCTCGAGCAGAGAGTTGGAGGCGAGTCGGTTGGCACCGTGCAGTCCCGTGCACGCGACCTCACCCGAGGCCATCAACCCCTCGAGGGTGCTCCTCCCCTGAAGGTCGGTCCAGATGCCCCCACAGGCGTAGTGCGCCGCCGGCACGACGGGGATGGCCTCGCGGGCCGGGTCGACGCCGCGCGCGCGACAATCCTCGAGAGTCCCGGTGAACCGCTGGCGCAACAACTCGCGATCGATCCCAGAGCACTCCAGCTGCACGTGATCGTCTCCGGAGTCGCGCAGCTCCCGGGCGATCGCGCGAGCCACGACGTCGCGCGGAGCGAGCGACCCGAGCGGGTGGTGCTCATCCATGAATCGCCGTCCGTCGAGGCGCTCGAGCACGGCCCCCTCACCGCGCAGCGCCTCGGAAATCAGAACCGCCGTATCGCCCGTGGGGTGGAGCGCCGTCGGGTGGAACTGCACGAACTCCATGTTGGCGATCCGCGCCCCGGCCCGATACGCCATGGCGACGCCGTCACCCGTGGCGATCGAGGGATTCGTCGTGTGACGGTACACCCGCCCGAGGCCTCCGGTGGCGAGAAACACCGCCCGCGATCGTACGACGCGACGCACACCGCGCACATCGTCGACCACCACGACACCCCGCACCCGGGGTCCGTCCAGACCCTCGTCGACGACGAGGTCTTCGACCCGATGGTCTTCGAGAATCGCCAGCCCCTCCGCGCTGGCGCGCGTCAGGAGGGCCGACTCGATGGCTCTCCCCGTGCGGTCGCCGGCGTGCACGATCCGACGCCGGGAGTGGCCGCCTTCGCGCCCGAGAGAGAGGTGGCCGTCTTCGCGGTGGAAGGCGGCGCCCCAGGCCTCGAGGTCGGCGATGCGGGCCGGCCCTTCACCGACCACGGTGCGCGCCACCTCGGAGTGGCAGAGGCCGGCGCCCGCCACGAAGGTGTCCTGCACGTGGTACTCGGGGTCGTCGTCGGATCCCACGACGGCGGCGATCCCTCCCCGCGCCCAGTTGGTGTTCGACTCGGCCCGCGCCTTCTTCGTGAGCAGAAGCACCGAAGCCCCGCGGGCCACCTCGAGCGCGAAGGTCAATCCGGCCATGCCGCTCCCGACCACGACCACGTCGGCGTCGAGGCTCGCCCGCTTCGTCACGACGACATCATCCCGCGGCCGACCAGCCCCGCGAGCCGGGCCCGCACATCGGTCTCGCCCGCCTCCCAGCGCACGACCAAGGTGAGCACATGCACGGGGGTGTCACCAAGAACGTCCCGTCGTTCGCGCAGCTTCATGGCATCCTTTTCGGTCACGATCAGGCTGCGTCCGCCGGCCACGATGCGGCGCAGATCGATGTCGGTGAATTCGTGGTGGTCGGGAAACGCCGTCAGGTCGAACGACGACGCCTGCCGACCCTCGCTGACGCGCTCGGCCAGGGCGAGCACACTCTCCGGCTCGGCCACCGCCGTGACGACGACGGCCCCCGGCCCGGGCGCAGTCGTCGGCGCCCCATCGAGATCCGTCCACCCACCCGGCTGAAGGCGCACCCGCGCGACGGTCAGATGGCGATGTCTGCTCTGGATGTCGCGGGCGAGCACCGCCGCCTGTGCCGCGCTCGCCGTCTTGCGCGTGACGAGTACGATCTGGGCGCGCCGAAGTGCCCTCGCCCCCTCCCGGTACGGCCCGCGGGGGAGTCGCCGGCCGGGAAACGAGGTCTCCGCAGCGACCAGGACCACGTCGAGATCGCGGCCGAGCGCGCGATGCTGGAAGCCGTCGTCGAGCACCACCACACCGGCCCCCTCGTCGACGGCGGACCGGGCGGCGGCACGGCGGTCGACGTCTGCCACGACGGTCACGTCCGGGTGCCATTCCCGGTGCAGCAACACCTCGTCGCGGCCGTATCCCCTCGACACCACGGCGGGCCGCGCCCCCAACTCGGCCAGGGCCCCGACGAACCACCGCACCAGCGGCGTCTTGCCGGTACCCCCAACGGTGAGGTTCCCGACCGACACGACCGGCACCGGAACACGAGCGGCCGACAAGAGGCCGGCATCGAACATACGGTTCCGCATCGCGGCGGCCCAGCGGAAGATCCACTCGCCGGGCAGCAGAGCGATACTGGCCATCCGCCCGGGCCAGCCGGCTTCGCCGCGCCACCACCGACGCACCCAATCGTCGACGCCCCGTCGTGACGTCACAGCCCCCGCTCCGCTTCCTCGCCGAGGGCGAGCAAGGTCGACCCCATCTCGTCGGCGAGCCGTTCGAGCTCGTCGTCGGGGAGTCCGCGGGGCACCCGTACCGGCGGACCGTAGACCACGCGGATGTGCGCGAACGGCTTCGGCACCATGAAGCGGTCCCACGATCGGGCCCGCCACGCCCTCGACGCCCGCACGGCCAGCGGAAGCATGGGTAGCCCCGTGAGTTGGGCGGCCACGAGCGCACCGGTCTTGAAGCCGTGCACCGGGCCCTTCGGTCCGTCAGGCGTGACGGCGAGATCGCGTCCCTCGCGCGCCGCCCGGAGCAACTCGCGCAGCCCTTTGCTCCCGCCGCGCGTCGACGACCCCCGGGCGGTGCCGAAGCCCTTGCGGTGCAGGATCTGGGTCACGTACTCGCCGTCGCCATGCTGGCTCACCAGACAGACGATGCCCTCGTGGCGATGGTGCTGGATCAGCGACAGCATCTCGCCGTGCCAGAACACGAAGACGACGCGCTCACCCTGCTCCCGCAGGCCCTCGAGGTGATGCCGCCCCTCCTGCGTCCAGCGTGTCGTGAGAAACAGCCCGGACACCAGCGCCTGACCGGCCAGCCCGGTGGCCTTGAGCTTCCACGCCGGGATCACGCCGGCCCTCCGACGGCGCTTCGCTCCCGGAGGACCTCGATCACGATCTCTGCCACCCGCTCCGAGGCGCCGCTCCCGCCGAGACGCCCGCGCACCTCGGCGAGCCCGGCCTTCTGGTCCGCCCGGGCCGGGCCCTCGTCGACGAGGGTCTCGAGCTCGCGGGCGAGGCGTTCGGGCGTAGCCTCCCGTTGCAGCACTTCGGGCACGACCCGCCGCCCCGCGACGAGGTTCGCCAGGGCGATGTGGGGCACCTTCACCAGGCGGCGCGCCAGGGCGTAGGTGACCGGGTGGGTCAGGTAGACACAGACGAAAGGCACGTCGGCCAGGGCGGCCTCGAGCGTCGAGGTCCCGGACTTCACGAGAGCGATGCGGGCGTGGGTGAGGAGCGCGCGGGTCTCGTGGGTGACGGGGAGCCGCGTCGCGGCCAGGCGCCCCGTCTCCATGCCGGGCGCCGCGGCGATCACAGGACGCAGCCCCGGGCGTCGCTCGGCCACGAGACGCGCGGTGGCGACGAAGAGGTCGAGGTGGCGACCGATCTCCTGGTCGCGCGAGCCCGGCAGCAGGGCGATCAGTCCGGATTCTCCCGGCGCGTCGGCAGGCGGCAGCCCGAGCTCCGCCCGCAACTCCGCCTCCGTCACGTCCACGGGGTCTCGCTCGACGAGGGGGTGGCCGACGAACTCCACATTCGCGCCCGCCTCGGCCAGTCCCTCGGCCTCGAACGGCAAGATCACCGCCACCCGGTCGGCGTCGCGCGCGAGATGCGCGGCACGATGCGCCTTCCAGGCCCACACCTGCGGGGCTATGTAGTACACCACCGGGATGCCCCGCTCACGCGCCTGCTTGACCAGCCGCAAGTTGAGGCCGGGGTAATCGACGGCGAGCACGAGGTCGACCTCGCCGGCATCCATACGCTCGACGATGCGGCGCTCGAGCTTCCAGAAGAAGCGCGCATGCCGAAGAACCTCGACGAACCCCATCACGGCCAGCTCATCGAGGCCCGCCATGCGCTCTACGCCCTGGGCGTCGAGATCCGGGCCACCGAGCCCGAAGTAGGTCAGCCCCGGCGCGCGCTCCCGCAACGCGGCAACGACCCGAGCGGCGTGATGGTCGCCGGAAACCTCGCCCGCCAGGATCAGGACGCGAGCGTTCAGAAGCTCGTGCTCAGGTACCAGATGGCGCCGACGACCACGACCAGGAAGATCAGGAGCTTCCGGGTGGAGTTCCCCTTCTTCACGTCCAGCCATTCCTGCTTGCGCTTACGGCGTACTCGAATGAGGGACATCGTTGCGGATCCTCGCTTCGATCGAGAGGGTCAGGGCGAGCGCCTCGCGGCCCTCGATCCCCGACACGGCGGGAGGGCGATCCCCCCGCACGGCGTCCCGGAAACTCTCCAGCTCCTTTCGCAGCGGCTCGGCCCCGTCCCCCTGGAGGGGAATGCGCTCCACGAGGGCGGCGAGTCCCCCCGCGGGGGGCGGCCGCACCACAGCGCCTTCGTCGAGCGCGGGGATGCCTTCCTTCAGGCGCAGAAACTCCCCGGTACCGTCGGCGAGGTTCAGGCTGAGGTAGCCGCTCGGCTGGAAGATCCGGATCTTCCGCATCTTGTCGAGAGACACCCGCGACGCCGTGAGGTTCGCCACCGCGCCTCCCTCGAAGGAGAGACGCGCGTTGGCGATGTCGACGTTCGGGGTGAGCACGGGCACTCCCGACGCCGCGATGTCGATCACGGGCCGCCCGACCAGACTGCCGACGAGGTCGACGTCGTGGATCATCAGATCGAGGACCACGGCCACGTCGGTCGATCGAGGCGAAAACGGCGCCATGCGGTGGGACTCGACGAAGAGGGGGCGATCCAGGTAGGGCTCGGCCGCCCGCAGCGCCTGGTTGAAGCGCTCCACGTGGCCGATCTGGATGACCGCCGCGCCGGCCTCGGCGGCGGCGAGCATGCGATCCGCCGCCGCGAGCGTCGGGGCCATCGGCTTCTCGACCAGCGCGTGCACCCCCCGTTCGAGCGCGGCGACGGCGACGGCTTCGTGCGAGGTGGTCGGGACGGCCACCACGACGGCGTCGGCGTGGTCGAGGAGGCCCTCGAGGGCGGCGAAGCGGCGAACGCCGAGTTCTGCCTCCACCTCACGTGCGCGCTCCTCGCGGGCGTCGTGGATGCCGGCCATCTCGACCCCGTCGACGTCGCGCAGTATGCGCGCATGGTGGAACCCGAGAGAGCCGGTGCCCACCACCCCGATGCGCACCGGCTCGGTCATCCGATCGTCACTCCGCGGTCGGAATCCGAGATGAACTTGAGGAAGTGCCGCACCTCGGGGATCTGCTCGACGACCTCTTCGGCGCGGGCCACACCCTGACTCACGTTGAGTCCCGACTGAAACACGGCGCGGTACGCCTGCTTGAGCGCCTTGCGCACCTCCGACGAGAAACCGCGGCGCTCGAGGCCCACCGAGTTGAGGCCGTAGAGCTTGGGCGGGTTGCCGGCGGCACGGCAGTAGGGCGGGATGTCCTGGGGAATGCGCGAACCGCCACCCACGAAGGCGTGCGCCCCGATCCGAACGAACTGGTGGATCGGGGTGATTCCACCGACGGTGGCCCAGTCCTGGATCACCACGTGGCCGGCCATATTGACCGAGTTGGCCAGGATCACGTGATTGCCGAGCTCGCAGTCGTGGGCCACGTGCACGTACGCCATCAGAAGGCAGTCGCTCCCCACCGCGGTCCGGCCGCTCGCCGACGTGCCCCGGTTCAGAGTGACGTATTCCCGGATGACGGTGCGGTCTCCGATCTCGAGAACCGTGGCCTCGCCCTTGAACTTCAGGTCCTGCGGATCGGTGCCCAGGACGGCTCCCGCGAAGATCCGGCACTCCTCGCCCACCGTGGTGTCGCGCTCCACATGGACGTGGGGCCCGAGCGTGGTGCCCGCCCCGATCGTGACCCGCGGGCCGACGACGGCGTACGGGCCCACGTCGACGCCGGGCCCGAGCTCGGCCGAGGCGTCCACCAGCGCCGTGGGGTGAATCCGCGTCTCCGGTCTCGCACCGGCCTCCACATTGGGCTCCCTCATCGGTCCATGATCCGCGCCATGAGATCGGCCTCGGCCGCGACGTTTCCGTCGACGCGGCCCACGCCCCGCATGCGGCACACGTGCCGCCGAAACTGGATGAGCTCGAGTTCGAAGACGATCTGATCGCCGGGCGTCACCGGCCGGCGCCACTTCACGTTGTCGAGCGACATGAAGTAGACCACCTTCGAATCCGGGTCGTCGACCTGATCCATCAGGAGAAGGCCGCCCACCTGGGCCATCGCCTCGATGATGAGCACCCCCGGCATGATCGGGTGCCCCGGGTAGTGTCCCTGGAAGAAGGGTTCGTTGATCGTGACGTTCTTGATGCCCACGATCCGCTTGCCCTTCTCGTAGCCGGTGATGCGATCGACGAGGAGCATCGGGTACCGGTGCGGCAGGTATTCCATGATCCGGGACGTGTCGACGATCGGCTGCCCGCCGTTGTAGAGCGCGTGATCCACCAGCGTCCGCGCCAGTGCCATGTTTCCGGCGTGACTCGGCCGCTCGGCCACGATGTGGCCCCGAATGCGCGCTCCCGTCAGCGCGAGATCGCCGATGATGTCACCGGCCTTGTGGCGGATGAACTCGTCGTCGAACCGGAGTCCCCCGTCGTTGATCACTGCGTGGTCGTCGAGGATCACGGCGTTGTCGAGCGACGACCCCTGCGCCAGCCCCCTCGCTCGCAGCGCGTCGGCGTCGGCCTTGAAGCCGAAGGTCCGCGCTGGGGCGATCTCGCGGGCGAAGTGCTCGCCGTCGGTCTTGTAGCTGCCGAACATGCGGCCGATCGCCGGGTGGTCGAAGTCGATCGTGGCTGAAATCCGCAATCCGTCGGCCGGCGTCGCGACGTAGGAGGGCCCCTTCTTGTCGGCCACCTGTACCGGCCCGAGCACTTCGATCACCCGAGGCTCGGCCTCCTGCTCCACGACGCCCGCCTCTCGTATCGCATCGTAGAACGGGAGGAACGAGCCATCCATGATGGGCGTCTCGGGCCCGTCGATCTCGACGATCACATTGTCGACGTCGAGCGCCTGAATCGCGGCCATGAGATGCTCGACGGTGGCCACCCGTACATCGCCCTCGCCGAGGGTGGTGCCGTGGTCCGTGCCGACCACCCGGTCGACGCGAGCCCGCACCTCGGGAGCGCCGTCGAGGTCGGTGCGCCGGAAGCGTCGCCCGGAGTCCGGATCGGCAGGGAGGAGGGTGATTCGGGCGGGTTCGCCGGAGTGGGTGCCGACCCCCTCGAGGGTCACGGACGTCGCCAGGGTCTGCTGCCGGAGTTCGCTCATGCGGCTAATGTAATCCTTCTGTTACCCGGGGCGAACCAACGGCTCATCACGCCTCCTCCAGAGCGGCGAGGCGCGCCTCGAGCGCCTTCACCCGGGCGACCAACTTGGGCAGACGCTCGACGGCGGCGCGGCTGCGGAGGAACTCCCGATGGGGGCGCGAAGGTGCCCCGGAGACCGTCTCGCCTGCCGGTACGTCGCGGAAGACGGCGGCCTTGGCCGCGATCTTCGCGCCGTCGCCCACGCGCAGGTGGCCGATGATCCCAGCCTGTCCGCCCATGACGACCCCCGTGCCGAGGCGGGTCGATCCGGCGATGCCGACACAGGCCGCCACGGCGCAGTGCGGGCCGAGACGTACGTTGTGCGCGATCTGTACGAGGTTGTCGATCTTCGTGCCGCGGCCGATGACGGTCTTGCCGATGCTCCCGCGGTCGATCGTGCTGTTGGCGCCGATCTCGACGTCGTCGCCGATCACGCACTGACCAACCTGCGGCACCTTTTGATGCCCGCCCGCGGCCCAGGCGTACCCAAATCCGTCGGCTCCGACACGCGCACCGGCGTGCAAGACGACGCGGTCGCCCAGCTCGGCGCCGGGGTACAATACGGCGTGTGGGTGCAGCACGCAGTCTTCGCCTACGGTCGCGCCTCGGCCGACGACCACGTGGGCACCGATCCGGGACCGGGCACCGACGACCGAACCGGCCTCGAGCACGGCGTACGGGCCGACTTCGATCCCCTCGCCGAGCTCCACTTCGTCGCCGACCACCGCGGTCGGGTGCACGCCGGGGACGGGCGGCTGGGGAGGATACATCGCCACGAGGAGCCCCTGGAGGGCCCGGTGTCCATCGGCAACGACCACTCGCGGCCGGTCGGGATCCACCTGGTCGGCGAACTCGGGCGTCACGAGAAAGGCCGCGGCGCCCGACTCCTGGGCGCCAGCCAGGTAGCGGCGGTCCGCCAGGAATCCGATCGAGGCATCGTCGGCCTCGCCGACGGGGCTCACGCGGGTCACGACCACCTCGCCGTCTCCGACCAAGTCGCCGTCGACCGCCTCGGCCACGCGCCGCAGCGTCCACGGCTGCGGTTGTTCGACGCTCATGAGATCTCTTTCCCCTCGTGCTGGTGGTTCAACGCTCTACATGAAGAAGGCCCGGCCCGCCTGGGTGGCGCGGGACCGGGCATAGAAGGCTGTTGAAGAAGTAGGGAGGGTATGACGACGGGGTCTTCCGGCTCCAGGCAAGCCGGAGCCCCGCCGACGTAGCCGTAGCTACTTCAAGGGAGCTCCAACGCGGCAAACTTCTTCAACAGCCTTCTGGAGCCTCATTCGGCAAGCCGACGCCTACGCGCCGCCCCCGGGGGCTCCCGCCCCGGCCGCGCCAGGACCGGCCGCCGCCGCCTGAAGGCGCCGCAATACCTCGTCGTTGAGGTCGAGCGTGGGGTCTGCCGCGACGATCGAGCCGTCGGCCACATCGAAGATCAGGCTGTAGCCGCCCTCGACGCGGATCTGCTCGATCACCTCCGAGACACGGTCCATGATCGGCTGCACGAGCTCGGCGCGCCGCGCCGACGCCTGTTCGTCGAGCGCACCCGCCATCTGCTGAAGCGCCTCGCGCCGCTGCAGAATCTCCTGCTCGCGCCGCTGTTTCGCCTCGGGAGAGAGGGTCAGCGCCTGGGCCTCGTACGCCGTGATCATCTGGTCGAGCGAGTCGGTGGCCGGCTGAATCTGCGCCCGCATGGCCGCGAGATCACGATCGAACTGCTGGGCCGCCTCACGGGCCCCCGGCGCCTGGTCCAGGATGGCCGCCGAGTTGATGTAGCCGAACTTCGCGCCCGACTGGCCGGCGGCCGGAAGAGCGGTCGCGCTAACGAGAGCGAGAAGGAAGGCGAAACGTCGCATGATGGAGAACTCCGTGTTGTTCCGGCGGTTCAACGGTCCGGCAGTGGTCAGAAGCCCGGGCCCATCCGGAAATGTAGCTGCCAGCCCGGTATGGTCTTATCGAATCCATACGCATAGTCCAGACCAATGGGTCCAAACGGCGTAACCAACTGTACCCCGAAGCCGGCTCCACGATACAGACGAGCGGGGTCGATATCGAGCGGATCGCTCCAGACGTTTCCGGCGTCCATGAAGGCCTGGATAGAGATGTTGTCGTTGAGCCGCATGGCCAGCTCGGCCGTGATGGTCAGGAACGAGTCCCCGAGACGGTTGATGTCGGAAATCCCACCCGACCGCTCGGGGAAGAAGCCGAACGGGGTGATCGACGTCTCGTCGTACCCACGCAGCTGCTGCCCGAACTGCACGCCTCCCATCCAGAAACGATCGAAGGGGAAGTTGCTCGGGTCGCCGAAGATCGCACCCGCATTCACGGAGGTCCCGAAGGCGAAGATGATCGGCCGCCCACCGTCCGGGCCGTCGCCGCCGACCTGTCCCACCGGCACCCACCAGGTGCCGTCCACCAGGTGGCGGGTGAAGTTACCATCCCCGCCGAGGAGGCCCCCGTTCAACTCGACATTCCAGCTCAGACGCGATCCCGAGAAGGGGAAGATCGGGTGGTTGAGGGTCGTGCGCGTGATCCCCAACTGGAACTGGCTCTGCGTGCCCGGCGGCAAGCCGAAGAGCGACTGGTCATTGCTCGACTGAGCCAGGTCGTAGGTGGTCCGCGCGATCGAGTAGCCGGCGAATAGCCGGGTGCGCGTCGCCCCCGGAATCGGGATCCCGAAGCGGAGCGAGCCACCCACCCGGCGACGCTGACCCGACTGAAACGAGAAGAAGCGGTCGCGTGCGTTGAAGAGCGAGATCGTGCCGTTCGTGCGCGTCTGGAACAGCTGGGGGTCGGTGTACGTCACCGTGAAGTTGTTGACGAACCGACCGAAGTCCCAGCGCAAACTGCCCGACTTCGCCTGCCCGAAAAGGTTGGGCTGGTCGTACCCGATGAAGCCGGCGAGCCCGATGCCGCCGCCGACCGAGGTACCGAAGTTGATGGCCCCGGTCTGCTTCTCGACCACCTCGAAGGTGATGTCGACCTCACCCGTCTCCTGATTCGGATCCACATTCGGGAACGGGAGCGGGGCCTCGAAGAACCCCAGCGAACTGATCCCCTGATAGCTCTGAAGCAGCCGATCCTGGCTGTACACGTCGCCCGGGAGCACAACGATCTGATCGCGGATCACCCGTTCGTAGGTGTAGTCGTTCCCCTGGATCGCGATGTTGCCGATGTAGGCGGGTTGCCCCTCCTGCACCTGGAGGGTCAGCGCCACCGTGGGATCTTCACCCTCGGCCGACGGCGGCCGCTTTTCGATGATGGGCTGCGTCCCGGCGAAGATGTAGCCGGCGTTGTAATAGAGTTGCTGGATACTCTGCTCCGCCGCCTCGAAGGCGAGCTGGTCGAACACCCGACCGAGCGTCTCCTCCTCTTCGAGCGCCGCGCCACCGAACCCGAGCGAACGCAGAAGCCCTCCGCGCTGCGGGAGGAAGAACCGCTCGAGGCGCTCGTCTTCGAAGTACTGGTTGCCCTCGATGCTGAGTGCCGCGATGCGGTACTGAGGCCCCTCGTCGAGTTCGAGTTCGACCCTCGCCTTGCCGGAGGTCGGATCGATGATCAGGGTGTCGGAGAGGACCCGCATGTCGAGGTAGCCACGCGAGGCGTACAGCTGCGGAATGCGCGTGGCCCGGTCCAGCTCGAACGACTCTTCGTCGAACTCACCCGAGCGGAACCACCAGAATCCCTCCGGTCGGGTCCCCATGGCAGCGACGATGTCTTCGGTGGCGATCGCGTTGTTTCCACGCACGACGACATCGGCGACCGTGACCCGGTTCCCCTCGGCGACCTCGAAGAGCAGGTCGACCACATTCTGCTCTTCGAGCCCCGGCACGGGCACCAACTGCTCCTCGATCGAGGCGAACGGAATGCCCTCTTCGGCGAGGGCGGCCCGTACGAGCGATTTCGCCCGCACCACCGCCTGATCGTCGTACGGGGCTCCCGCGCGCACGCCCGCCGAGTCGGTCACCAAGTCGGGGTCGGCGTTTTGGAGCCCCACGATGTCGACGTTGCGCACCATCGCCTGCTCGGACACCTCGATGCGCAGGATGCCGTGCCCCACCGGGCCGGCGTCTCGGGCGAAGATCAGCACGTCGGCGAAGGCGCCGCTCCCCCACATCGTGCGCTGGGCGTCCTGCACCTGCGACACTCGCACGGAGTCCCCTACCTGGAACGGCAGGAGACCCACGATATCGTCGCGGCTGATACGCCGGTTGCCCTCCACCTCGATGGAGTCGACGACCAGCAGGAAGGCCTGTTGGCCCGAAGCCGGCACCGCCGCGAAGAGCGACACCACGACGGCCACCACGAGGCCCCACGGCCTCGACCACCCCACATGTCCCACCATTCGAGCGCTCAGGTCTGAGGCGAAGTCGAGCCCGTGCGAAGCTGCAGCGCCTCGCCGTCTTCGTCGATGTCGACCTCGATCTCGTCTCCGGCCGAGAATTCGGCCACGAGGATCTTCTCGGAGAGCGGGTCTTCCAGATATCGCTGAATCGCCCGCTTGAGCGGACGGGCACCGAACTTCTCGTCGTAGCCGTGATCGACCAGGAAGTCGACCGCGGCGTCGGTCAGGCGAAGCGTCATGGACTCCTCGCTCAGCCGCTCCTTCACGTCGGCGAGAAGAATGTGGACGATCTCGCCGATCTCGGACTTCGAAAGCGGATGGAAGACGATGGTGTCGTCCACCCGATTGAGGAACTCGGGGTTGAAGGCCCGCTCGATCTCGTCGCGGACCTTGTCCTTCATGATCTCGTAGCTGGTCTGCGGGTCGCTGGCCTGGAAGCCGACCCCGCCCCCCTTCGAGATGTCCCGCGCACCGAGGTTGGACGTCATGATCAACACGGTGTTCTTGAAGTCGATCACCCGGCCGTAGTTGTCGGTGAGGTGCCCTTCGTCGAGCACCTGCAGCAGGATGTTGAAGACATCGGGGTGGGCCTTCTCGATCTCGTCGAGCAGGACCACGGAGTAGGGACGACGGCGCACCGCCTTGGTCAGCGCACCGGAGTCCTCGTAGCCGACGTATCCGGGAGGCGCGCCGATCAGACGCGACACGGAGAACTTTTCCATGTACTCGCTCATGTCGACGCGGATCAGGGCGTCGCGATCCGCGAACAGGAACTCCGCGAGGGCACGCGCGAGCTCGGTCTTACCGACACCCGTGGGGCCGGAGAAGATGAACGAACCGATCGGACGCTTGGGGTCCTTCAGTCCTGCGCGCGAGCGGCGAATCGCCCGACTGATCGCATGGATCGCGTCGTCCTGACCGACCACCCGCTTGTGCAGCTCGTCTTCCATGGCGACGAGGCGCTCCGTCTCGGCCTGCGCGATGCGCGTGACCGGGATGCCCGTCCAGCGGCCTACGATGAAGGCGACGTCTTCCGACGAGATCTCGGGGCGGTGGCGCTTGCGCTCCTCCTCCCACTCCTCCTGGCGGATCTTGATCCGCTGAAGAAGATCGCGCTCGTCGTCACGCAGCTCGGCGGCGCGCTCGAAGTCCTGGTCCTTGATGGCCTCTTCCTTCCGCTCGGCGATGCCCTGGAGCTCGTCCTTGAGCTCGCCCACCTCGGGCGGGGGCACCTGCGAAGCGATCCTTGCCCGGGCGCCGGCCTCGTCGATGACGTCGATGGCCTTGTCCGGGAGGAAGCGATCGGTGATGTAGCGCTCGGCGAGCTTGGCCGCCTGCTCGAGGGCCTCGTCGGGGATCACGATCCGGTGGTGGTCCTCGTAGTGCGGGCGAAGACCCTTGAGGATCTCGACCGTCTCGGGGATCGCCGGCGGATCCACGATGACCGGCTGGAAGCGACGCTCGAGGGCGCCGTCCTTCTCGATGTACTTGCGGTACTCGTTGAGTGTCGACGCGCCGATGCACTGCAACTCGCCGCGCGCGAGGGCGGGCTTCAGCATGTTGGACGCGTCGATCGCACCCTCGGCCGCGCCGGCACCCACCAGCGTGTGCAACTCGTCGATGAAGAGGATCACCGTCTGGTTCTGCTGGATCTCGTTCATCACGGCCTTGAGCCGCTCTTCGAACTGTCCGCGATACTTCGTGCCTGCGATGACGGCGGCCATATCGAGGGCGAGCACCCGATGGGCCTCGAGCGCCTCGGTGACCTCCCCCTTGGAGATCAGCTGCGCGAGCCCTTCGACGATCGCGGTCTTGCCCACGCCCGGCTCTCCGATCAGCACCGGGTTGTTCTTCTTGCGTCGGCAGAGGATCTCGACGACCCGCTCGATCTCGGTCGCACGCCCGATCGTCGGGTCGAGCTTGCCCTGCCGCGCCAACTCCGTGAGGTCGCGGCAGAAGTGGTCGAGCGCCGGGGTCTTCGACTTCTTGTCTCCCTTGCCACCCGAAACCGGAGTCGGACCCGACGACGAACCTCCGATCCCCGCGGGCTCGGAGGGCGACACATCGGAGCCGAGCACCTTGAGCGTCTCGGCGCGGGCCTCTTCGAGAGACACGTCGAGCGAATTCAGAACCTGCGCCGCGATCCCCTTCTCTTCGCGCAGGAGACCGAGCAGGAGGTGCTCGGTGCCCACGTAGGAGTGCGAGAAGTCACGCGCCTCGGCCATCGCGAACTCCAACACCTTCTTGGCCCGCGACGTGTAGGGCAGTTCTCCCAGAGCGATGGTCGCCTTCCCCTTGCGGACCGACTCCTCGACGCGCTCGTGGATCTGGTCGAGGTCGACGTTGAGGTTGGTCAGCACGGCGGCCGCCACCCCTTCGCCCTCGCGGATCAATCCGAGGAGGATGTGCTCGGTGCCCACGTAGTCGTGCTGAAGCCGAATGGCCTCTTCACGAGCCATCGCCAGGACCTTACGGACGCGGTCGGTAAAGTTGTAGTTCATCGCTCTGCTCGTACGTCCTGATCACGCACGCCGCGTGGGACGCTCGTCGGGGGAATCGCGATCGTCCCGTTGGACATCTCCCTCGGAGCCCAGAATCCGCCGGACGAAAGCGGCGCGGTGGGCATCATCTTCCTCGGGGGTCAGGTCGCGACCCGCCGCATCTTCGAGGTGGGCGGGCTGCGTGAAGATCATCAATTTATTCAATGTGTATACTCGGAGCGCGGGGAGAAGTTTCAAGCTTACCCCGAGCCGAACACCGCTCAGAAGATTCATCAACTCTTCGAATGACAAGCTACGCGCATAGCGAAGCAACCCATAGGCGCGCCAGATCTTGTCTTCGGTCACCGCACCTGCGTCGCGCAGGAGAACCTGGCGCGCGTCGAGCTCGTGTTGGATCACCTTTCGCACCACACGCTCGAGATGATCGAGCAGGTCTTCTTCGCTCTTTCCGAGGGTGGTCTGGTTGGAAATCTGGAAGAAGTTGCCCACCACCTCCGACCCCTCGCCGTACAGCCCGCGGAAGGTCAGGCCCACCTGCCCCAGGGCGTGGAGCACCTTCGAGATCTCCTTCGTGAGCACCAGCCCCGGCAGGTGCACGAGCACCGAGGCTCTCAGGCCCGTGCCGGTATTGGTCGGGCAGCTCGTCAGGAAGCCGAACTCGTGGTGGAAGGCGTAGGGGAGCTCGCGCCCCAGATCCTCATCGAGGAGGTCGACCATCGACCACGCCTCGCGCACGCGCAGGCCCGACACGAGCGACTGGAGCCGCAGATGGTCTTCTTCGTTGACCATCACGTTGAGCGGGGCGCGGCCCGACACCACCACAGCCGTGCCTCGGGCGGGCTCCGCCGGCTTCGCGCCCTTCTTGCTCGACGACGCCGCGCGTTCGCCGATCAGTTCACTCGATGCCAGACGCCGCTCCAGGAGGATCCGGCGGCTGCGGGTATCGAGGTCGGGCATCTCCAGGATGGAGCCGCCGTCGAGCAAGTCGATGCGCTCGGCGTGCTGGCGCACCAACCGGAGGACGGCCTCCCGGTCGTTGATCCGGGCGCGGGGCCCGAAGGCGTGCCCCTGGACGTTGCGGGCGAGGCGGACCCGGGTCGACAGCACGATCTCGGCGTGATCGCCCGAGGCGTCGAGCCACCCGAGGCCCATATCAGGCACGTCGCCGAAGGCACTCACGAGGCCGAGCTCACCTCGAGTGCGCGGATCTCGTCGCGGAGGGCGGCCGCCCGCTCGAAGTCCTCGGAGTCGACTGCGCGACGCAACTGACTGCGCAGCCCCTCCAAGCGGCGCTCCCGCTGTGACGCGGTGGGGTCCGGGGGCAGGTAGACCTTGCCGACGTGCTGGGTGCTGTTGTGAATCCGTCCCAGCAACCCGCGCAGGTGACCCTCGAACGACACGTAGCAGTGCGGGCATCCGAGGCGGCCGGCCGAGCGGAATCCGCGAAACGTGAGCCCGCAGAAGTCGCACTTCTCCTCGATCGGCGCCTCGGGCTTCGCGGAGGAGCCGGAGCCCCCCATCTGCGCCAGGAACTCCTGGAGCGGAAACGACGCCGCGGGTTGCTCCTGCGTTTCGAGGCCCTTCGCCGCAGCACACTGCTCGCAGAGATGGAGGATGGTCATCTTGTTGTTCTCGACCTGGGTCAGCTTGATGACCGCTTCCTCTCCGCAGTTCTCACACTTCATCGGATCTCTCGTGTTCGGGCCCCGCCGTGGCGATGCGTACGCCGCACCTCCTCGACGGGGTCCCGCGTTCCCCTCGACTCACGCCGGCTCCAGGAGGCCATCGACCAGTCGAAGCACGCGATCGGCTCGACCCGCCAACTCCAGGTTGTGGGTCACGAGCACCATGCTCAACCCCCGTCGCTCCCGAATGTCGAACAGAAGATCGTGGAGCGCCTGGCTGGTGTGATGATCGAGGTTGCCGGACGGCTCGTCGGCGAGCAAGACCAGAGGGTCGTTGGCGAGGGCTCGCGCCACCGCCACCCGCTGCTGCTCGCCGCCCGAGAGTTGGTTCGGCTTGTGATGGGCGCGGGCGGCGAGCCCCACGGCGTCGAGCAGGTCGCGGGCCTTGGCCTCCTCGACGTCGGGGCGGCCTCCGGCGATCAGCCGCGGCATCAACACGTTTTCGAGGGCGGTGAATTCCTTGAGCAGGTGGTGGAACTGGAAGACGAATCCCACATGCCGATTCCGCGCCGCCGCCAGTCCATCGGGATCGAGCCCGGCCACCGACGTGCCGCCGAGCCGGACGTCTCCCTCGGAGCTGTGGTCGAGGGCCCCTATGATGTGCAGGAAGGTGCTCTTCCCCGCCCCGCTCGCCCCGATCACGGCGACGGCCTCGCCCGGCGCAACCTGCATGCTGATGCCCCGCAGCACGTGCAGCGATCCGCCAGCGGGCCCCGGGTAGCGCTTGTGCACGTCGACCGCCTCCAGCGGGAGCGCCGCGGCCGACTCCAGAGCATCAGTCATGGCGGATCGCGTCGACCGGCTGCAGTCGCGACGCCTGGATGGACGGGTAGATCGTGGCCGCGAACGCCACCACGATGCTCGCGCCCACGATCGTGAGCACGTCGAGCACGTTCAGCGACACGGGCAGACGATCCACGAAGTAGACCTCGGGAGGGATCTTGATGATCTCGTAGCGATGGAGGAGGAAACAGAGCACCAGACCGAGCGCCGTGCCGAGGAAGGTGCCGACGACACCGATCCACGCCCCCTGGAGCACGAACACCCGCAGGATCCCCCGATCCGTCATGCCCATCGACTTCAGAATCCCGATCTCGCGGGTTCGATCGGCGACCACCATTACGAGCGTCGATACGATGTTGAAGGCGGCGACGAGCACGATGAGGAAGAGGATCAGCCCCATCGCGAGCTTTTCGAGCTTGAGGGCGCTGAACAAGGCACCGTTGGTGGTGATCCAGCTCTGCACCGCGTAGCTGAAGCCGAGGCGGTCCTGGAGGTCGACCGAGGCGGCGGTCGCGTCGTCGGGGTCGTGCAGCTGGATCCCGATCCCCGAGACCGCATCCCGCCCCACGAGACCGAGCAGCTCCTGCGCGTCGGAGAGCCTCGTGTAGACGTTCTTCGTGTCGTAGTCGTACATGCCGGTGGTGAACGTACCGGTCACCTCGAAGCGCCGGATCGCGGGCGTGAACATGCTCATATTCGACGTCTGCATGTTCTCGTTGGCGATCACGGTGATCGTATCGCCACGGTAGAGCTGGAGGTTGGACGCCAACCCGCTCCCGAGCAGCATCGGGGGGAGCCCCGACTCGGGCCGCTCGAGGTCGTAGAACCCCGACAGGATCTGTTCTTCCAGTTCGGTGCCCCCGGCCAGCGTCGAGTCGACCGGCACGCCGTACAGATCGGCGGGGCGGGTGTATTCTTCCCGAAGTAGGTTGACCGAGGTGAAGATGAAGGGAGATGCGCTCTTGACCTCGTCGGCGACGAGAGCGCTGTCGCGCACCGACCGCCAGTCGGTCATGCGCAGGGCGGTGCCGATCTCGAATACGTTGATGTGCGCTGTCGACGACAGGATCTTCGAGCGCAGATCCTTCTGCATGCCCGTCATCACGCCGATGACGACGATCAGCGCCGTGACGCCCACGGTCACACCGCCCAGCGCGATCCACGTGATGAACGACAGCAGGCGACCGCCGCGCCGCGCCGACAGGTAGCGCCGGGCGATGAACCAGTCGAGCGCGAGCCCGCCGCCCCTCCTCTCCTGCGGTTCGGTCGACACGGCCTACTCCTCCGCGCGGAGCACGGGAAACAGGATCACGTCTCGAATCGAGGGCTGATCGGTGAGCAGCATGACCAGCCGATCGACCCCCATCCCGAGCCCACCCGTCGGAGGCAGCCCGTACTCGAGCGCGCGGATGTAGTCTTCGTCGACCTGGTGGGCCTCGTCGTCGCCCTCGGCGCGGAGGGCGGCCTGCGCCTCGAAGCGTTCGCGCTGGTCGATGGGGTCGTTCAGCTCGCTGAAGGCGTTCGCCAACTCGCGCCCACAGACGTACAGCTCGAAGCGTTCGACGACCCCGGCGGTCTCGCGGTGCGGCTTCGCCAGGGGGCTCAGCTCGATCGGATGGTCCATCACGAAGGTGGGCTGGACGAGGCGATCCTCGACGAGCTCTCCGAAGAGCTTGTCGAGCAGTCGACCCCGACCTGAGCGATCGACGTCGCTCACCCCCAGGCGGCGGGCGCGCTCACGCAGTTCGTCGTCCGACAGACCCACCGGATCCGCGCCGAGCGCCTCACCGAGCGCCTCCATGAAGCGAATGCGGGCGAAGGGACCGGCAAACGACACCTCCTCGCCCTGAATTCGAATCGTTTCGCTCCCGCACGCGGTCTGCACCACATCTCCGAGCAATCGCTCGGTGAAGTCCATCAGGTCGTGGTAGTCCCAGTACGCCCGGTAGAATTCGAGCATCGTGAACTCGGGATTGTGCGACCGGTCCACGCCCTCGTTACGGAAGTCCTTCGCGATCTCGTACACGGCCTCGAAGCCACCCACGATGAGGCGCTTGAGATACAGTTCGTCGGCGATGCGCAGGAACATCTGCCGATCGAGAGCATTGTGGTGCGTCACGAACGGTCGGGCCGCTGCACCACCGTAGAGCGGCTGGAGCGCCGGCGTCTCGACCTCCAGGAAGCCCTCGTCGTCGAGGAAGCGACGCAGCTCCGTCACGATCCGGCTGCGCATCCGGAAGACGTCGCGCACCTCGGGGTTCACCGCGAGGTCGGCCGCGCGCAGCCGGTAGCGGGACTCCTGGTCGGAGAAGCCCGAGTGCACGACCCGCTCGCCCGTCTCGGGATCCACCTCGACCTTTCCGAAGGGCAGCGGGCGAAGCGACTTCGACAGCAGCTCCCACCCGTCGACCCGCACCGTCACCTCGCCGGTGCGCGTGCGGAAGGTGGGACCGACGACCCCCACCCAGTCGCCCAGGTCGAGCACCTCGCGGGCGAAGTCGAACGCCTCGCCGCCGAGCACATTCTTCTTGAAGTAGAGCTGGAGGCGATCGGTACCGTCTTCGATGTGCGCGAATGCGCTCTTGCCGTGCCCACGCCAACCCACCACGCGCCCCGCGACGCGCACTACGCCACCGTGCCCCGTCTCGTCGAGCGCCTCCCCCGACTCGGCCGCTTCGAACTCCGCGCGCGCCTCGCCGCAGCCGTGGCTGCGATCGAACGAATACCCGAAGGGCTCGACCCCCCGGGCGCGTACGGCGTCGAGCTTCTCGCGTCGTGCACGGAGGATCTGGTTCAACTCTTCACTCATGACGCCTGCGGGGCTCCGTGCTGCTTGAGAAACGCCTCGATGAAGGGCCCGAGTCGGCCATCCATCACTGCCTGCACATCCGATTGCTTCAACTCCGTACGGTGGTCGTTGACCATCGTATAGGGTTGAAACACGTAGGAACGGATCTGGTGCCCCCACCCGATGTCGGTCTTCGTCGACTCGAGCGCCGCCTTCTCCGCCTCGCGCTCCTCCAGCGCCCTCTGGTAGAGGGCGGCCTTCAACATCTTCATGGCCGTCGCGCGGTTCTTGTGCTGCGACCGCTCCTGCTGGCACGACACCACGATTCCGGTGGGCTCGTGCGTAAGACGGATCGCCGAATCGGTCTTGTTGACGTGCTGGCCGCCGGCACCCGACGCCCGGAACGTGTCCACCCGCAGGTCGCTCTCGTCGACCTCGATCTCGATCTCGTCGTCGACCAGCGGGTACACGAACACGCTGGCGAACGAGGTGTGACGGCGCGCCTGCGCGTCGAACGGGGAGATCCGCACCAGGCGGTGTACCCCCTTCTCGGCCCGAAGGTAGCCGTAGGCGTATTCGCCCTTGATCTCGACCGAGGCGCCCTTGATCCCGGCTTCTTCACCAGGCTGCAGATCGAGCACCGACACCGAAAAGCCGTTCTGCTCGGCCCACCGCGTGTACATGCGGAGGAGCATCTCTGCCCAGTCCTGCGACTCCAGTCCGCCGGCTCCCGGTTGAACGGTGAGGATCGCGTCGCGGGGGTCGTCCTCTCCCTGCAGCATCGTGCGCAGTTCGAGGTCCTCCAGGATCGCCTCGACCGCTTCGAGTTCACGCACCCACTCGGCCTCGAGTTCCTCGTCGGGCTCGAGTTCGAGGAGCTCGGCGAGTTCGGTCAGTGTCCCGACCTTGCCCTGCGCCGTGTGCCAGGGCTGGATCCAGCCCTTCAGACGGTTGACCTCGGCGATGGTCTCCTGCGCCCGCTCCTGGCTATCCCAGAAGCCGGGCTCGGCCATCATCGCCTCGAGTTGCTCCAGCCGGGGTTCTCGGCGATCGAGGTCAAAGATACCCCCTGAGCTCGGAGACCTTGGTCTCCACCAACTGCACACGCTCCAGCTGTTCTGCCGTCATGCTCCGATCCGGTTCGGTGGACTCGCAACGAAAGAGGCCGCCCGCTCTCGACGGACGGCCTCCAGCGCGCCAGAGGACGGAATCTAGAACAACCGCGGGCCGCTCTGAAGACCCGCCGGCCGGCTCAGAACACCTTCTGGCCCCGCGCGAGGATCTCGTTGAGCGCATCGAACCAGTAGGGCGTCGACTCGGCGAGTTCACGCCCCACCTGCTCGGTGTACTCGGCCCACGACTTCCGGATCTCGTCTTCGAAATCGGCGTGGAGCGAAGCCTGTTCGAGGGCCTTCTGATGCCGGTCCGGATTGTACGTGATGATGTCGGAGACCAACACGCGGGCGAGGCGCTTCGCCTTTTCGTGGGGGTCGCGCCGCCCGAACTGGAACTTGGCGGGCTCTGCGGCCGGGGCGTCGGTCGGCGCGGGCGCGGGAGCCGCCTCCACCGCCGGCGGGGTCTCTACCTCGACCTCCACCGGGGGAGGCGCGACCTCGACCGTGACCGAACCGGCGTCGATCGCGCCGCTCGGGGCGCCCTCGGCCTCCGACAGCACCGGTGCCGGCACCTCGTCGAGCGCAGGAGCGTGTCCGAGCTCGGGGCCGCCATCGGCGGAGACGTCGACGGGGGCGTCGGCAAGGGGCGCGTATCCCTGCGGGTCCGCGTGCGACGCGACCGGCGCCTCGGCCGCCGGGGTGGCGTCGGACCAGTCGTTGCCGCCCTCGAGGGAGGTGTCGCTCGGGTAGTCCGCCGCGGCCGCACGGGTCACGTCTTCGACCGTCTCGAGGCGTTCCACCTCGGGGGCACCCGAGTCGAAGCCCTCCTCTGCGTAGTCGGCGCCCGGGGCATCGACCTCGAGCATGCCCATGTCGCCGCCCCAGGGATCGGCCTCGCCAGAGTCCCACCCATCGTCGGAGACCCAGGCGCCGGCCTGCTCCTCGATGGCGGCCTCGACGGCCTCCCCTTGCGCGTGCTCCGCCGGGGGAGCCTGATGCTCGGCGGCGGGGGCCTCGTGTCCGGCGCCCCAGGGCTCACCGTTATCGGCAGCGGGGGCCTCGTCGTGGTCGGAGTGCCACGAGGCGTCCTGCGCAGCGGCCAACTCGCGATCGCCGTCCCATCCCTCATGGTTCTCGGCGGCCGGCTCGTCGTCACCGTCCCATACCGCATTCTGCTCGCCCTCGGACACCGCCTCGGCATGGGCCGGCTCCGCCGGCACGTCGGCGGTCTCAGCGACGTGGGTCTCGGTTGCGGCCGTGGGTGCCTCGGTCGACTCGGCGACGTGGGTCTCGGTTGCGGCCGCGGGTGCCTCGGTCGACTCGGCGATGTGGGTCTCGGCGACCTCAGCGTCGGGCGCCTGGGCAGCGGCGAGCACCTCGGGCTCCGGCGCGAGATCGGCCACCGACGGGAAGACGGGCTTGTCGACGAAGAAGATCTCCGTGCACGCGCTGCACCGCACCCTGACCCCTCCCTCGGGAACCTTGTTCGGATCGACGGGAAACGAGGCGAGGCAGGCCGGGCACTGGACTGTGATGATCATCGTCGGACTCTAGGCGAGGGTTCAGTCGAGGAAGGTCGAGGGAGGGGACCGGTCGGCGCCCTTCGCACCGGGGCCGCTCTGGCGCCGGTCTACTACATACTTCGACCCGGGCAACGACTTGGCGTAGGTTTTCATTTCGGCAGCCAATTCGGAGACCTGCCCCGTGTGGCTGAAGTCGTGCACCTGATTGGTGACGACGCCGATGGACAGGGTCATGAGGGGAATGCGGTGCACGTTCCCCCGGCGGTCCTTCCCGAGGAAGTAACCGGCCGAGCGGTCTTCGACGGTGTACTGGTAGGGGATCAGTTCGTCGAAGAGGGTGATGACCTCGTCGCAGCAACGCTCGAGAAACCCGAGGTCCACATTGAAGATGAAGTCGTCGCCACCGATGTGGCCGACGAAGCCCCCCGGGGCCATGGCCCTCACGACGTCTCGCAGGATCTTCGACAGCAGGAGAATCACCCGATCGCCCGAGTTGTAGCCGTAGCGATCGTTGAACTCCTTGAAGTGATCCAGATCGGCGTAGCAGACGGCAAAGCCGGACCCCACCGACAGCCGCTCCTGGATGTCGCGTTCGATCTGAACCGTGCCCGGCAGCCGCGTCGTGGGATGCACCGACACGTCGCGGGCTGCTCGGCGGAGCACGAGTTCGAGACGAAGGGACCACTCGCGGGCGGGCGTGCCCTCGTGGAGCACCTCGTCGGCACCGGCGGCGAGGGCGTCCGCGCCGGCCTCGGCATCACCGTCGGGAACCACGAAGACGACGGGCACGATGGCCGTGAAGGCGTCGCGTTTCAGTTCGCGGCAGAGGGTCAGCATGGCCCCCCGGTCGACGGCCGCGTCGAGCACGACGCAGGCCGGATACGACCGATTGAGCAACGCCCGCACATCGTCGGCCGAACCGAGACGGGTGGCACTCAGCGCGTGCTGAAGACCGAACGCCTCGAGTCTGGCGAGAATCTCGGGGCGGCCGGAGCCGAAGTATGCAATGATCCGCTGCGACGGAGACGCTCGCTTTTCGGAACGCATCGTCGGTACGGTCAGCGTCGATCCTCTGGGGCCCAAACCCGCTCTCCTCTCGGCAACGCCTCGAGGAGAAGGAAGTCCACGTGGCGCTCTTCTTTGTCTACGCGCGCGACCTGCACCCGCACCCGATCACCCAATCGGAAACGCCGTCCCCTGCGACTCCCGACCAGGGAGTATTCGGCCTCGCGAAACTCGTAGTAGTCGTCCTCGAGAGCGTTGACGTGCACCAACCCCTCGACGAAGAACCGATCGAGCAACACGAAAAACCCGAACGACGTCACCCCCGCCACACTGCCCTCGAACTCGTCGCCGAGATGGCGTTCCATGAACTCGATCTTCTTGAGTTCGACGCTATCCCTTTCGGCCTGCGTGGCGGCCTGCTCTCTCCACGATGAACGGTCGGCAACGTCGTCGAGTTCATCGGCCCACTCTGAGGGAGCCGTCCCCTTGTCCAGCAAGACCCGGACCAGCGCTCGATGGGTCACGAGGTCGGGATATCGACGGATCGGAGAGGTGAAGTGTGCATAATGCTCCAGGGCGAGGCCGAAATGGCCCAGGTTGGCCGAGGAGTACCGAGCGCGCTGCATGGATCGGAGCACCACCGTCGACACGAGGTTGGCCTCCGGGCGGCCTGCGGCGGCCTCGAGTACCGCCTTGAGGTCGCGGGGCCGCAGGGAACGACGCGGAAGAGATTGCCCGAGGGTGGCAAGAAATTCCCGAAGGTTTTCGGTCTTCTCCACGCTGGGCGGCTCGTGCACGCGATACAGCACCGGAAGGTTTTTCCCGGACCCGACGCGCGCCACGATCTCGTTGGCGAGTAGCATGAAGTCCTCGACGAGTCGGTGACTGTCGAGGCGCTCGACACGCTGGATGTCGATGGGCATCCCCTCGTCGTCGAGCACGACGCGCGCCTCGGGCATGTCGAAGTCGATGCTTCCCCGCTCGTCTCTCCGGGTCCGGAGTCCCCGCGCCACGCGATCCAGATCGCGGACCGCCGCGTCGGTCTCGGCATCGAGCGAGGCGTCCCCGCCGAGAATCCGGCCGGCCGTCTGGTAGTCGAGCTTGTGGCGCGAGCGGATGACCGTGCGCGCGAACCGGTGCTCGAACACCTGTCCGTTCGTATCGAGTGTGGCGAACACCGACACCGCGTAGCGGTCCTCGTCGGGCCGCAGAGAGCACGCCCCCGACGACAGCGCATGGGGGAGCATGGGGATCACACGATCGACCAGGTACACGCTGGTGCCGCGGTCGAGCGCCTCGAGGTCGACCACCCCGCCCTTCGGCACGTAGTGCGACACATCCGCGATGTGGATCCCGACCTCGTATCGTCCCCCCTCGAGGGGCCGGATCGACAGGGCGTCGTCGTGGTCTTTGGCGTCGATGGGGTCGATGGTGAAGACGAGCTGGTCGCGCAGATCCTCGCGATCGGCGCCGACGTCGACGGACTGCTGGGCCGACGCCAGGGCGGCGCGCTCGACCTCGGGCGAGAACTCGAGAGCGAGGCCGTGGCCGAACAACACCGACAAGACGTCCACGCCGGGGTCCGACATGGGGCCCAACACCCGCTCGACCTCGCCGGTAGGGCCGTGACGTCGAGCGCCGTAGGCGACGATGCGAACGACGACCACATCGCCCTCTTCGGCTTCGCCTTCGTCGCCCCACGGGATCATGATGTCGGGCCCCATCTTCGGGTCGAGGGGGACCACATAGCCGATCTTGCGACTGCGGTGGAGTGTGCCGACCACGGTCGGGTGCGCCCGCTCGAGCACCTTGATCACCCGGCCCACGGGGTTGCGCCCCTTGGGCCGACGCTCGATCCGCACGACGGCCTTGTCGCCATCCATCGCGGTGTCGAGGTCCGAACCGGGGATGAAGACGTCCTGGTGGTCGGCCTCGTCCGGCCGCAGGAAGGCGTCGCCCGACCGAATCGTCGCCACCCGCCCCGTCACGAGGCTGATGCGATCGGGTGCAGCAAAGCGGCCGCCTTTGACGCGGTAGACGGTGCCTTTGCGTTCCATATCCGTCAGCAGCGTCTTGAGGCGCTTGCTGCCCTCCCGCACTCCGAGTTCGCGCGCGATGTACTTGGGGCGCATGGGGCCGCGCTTGGAGGAGCGCAGGACCTTCAAGACCGCCTTCTCGGTGATGGCTTTGCGTTGACTCACGCGACCTTCCGGTGTGGGTTCAGTGAAAGAGACGGATGCGCAGCATACCGGCGCCCCGGATCGGTCCGACCCCCGGCGTCACGGAGAGGTCGACGGCGTCCCGCTGGAGGCGACGGTGAACGTACACCTCGATCGCGCTCAGGAGATGATTCGCGACCACCGCTCCGAACGCCACCGACGACCGGCGGAAGGCGTCGTCGCTCGCGGTGATCACGTCGGCGAAGCGCTGTTGCGATCGAGAGTCCCCGGCCCAGTCCCACGCAAGCTCGGCGGGATAGGCACGGTCGCTGTAGTACTCGAGTGCGGAGTCGTAGCCCGGCGCAATCGGGGACGCGTCCAGATCGCCGCGGAGGAAGATGTCGGCGGCCAACCTCCACTGACGCCCGTTGAAGGCGTCCGGGGCACGCTCCGGCTGGATCCCGGGGGCCGACGGATCCGCATCGAACGCCCCCGATCGGGGCCACTGCGTGAGTCGCTCGTAGTACTCGAAGGGTCCCTCCACCCGAGGGATCGGCGATCCGCGCGCCACCTCCCAGGCGAAGTCCCGGTACTCGCCCCGCAAGCGCCGGCCATCGCGTCGGCCATCGAGGGCGACCCACCACCCGGCCACCTCGAGGGCGGCGAATGCAGACGCCATCCAGCGTCGACCGTCGAGTGCCTGCCCCAGGCCGGGTAGCAACAGGGAAGCGACGACGGGAGCGGCGGTGCTCTCGCCGAAGAGGGGTCCGTCCAACGAAGGCGACACCGAGGGCAGCACCGGCCAGGCGTCGTACGCACGCTGGGCGCGCACACCCGAGACCAGGAGCGCGCTGAGGGCGAACGCCGCCCCGATCGCGAGGGGACGCCGAATCAGAAGAGAATACCCAGCGTCACCTGAACGGGCTCGGACTCGCCGGCGAGCGTCGTCGTCCCGAGGGTCTTGGCGATACCGAGATCGATGCGGTCGTACCGGAGACCGACTCCGACCGCGGCCCCGTCGAGCTGGAGTTCGCCTCCCCACACGTAGCCCGCGCGCACGTAGAGCGCCTGCTCGAGTCCCGCCCCGAGTTCGGCCCCCATGTAGGTCGCCGCCGACCCGGCGTCTCGCCAGCGGTCTTCGCGCTCCAGCGCCACGATCGCGCGGATCTCCGGGGTGTCGACGAAGTGACGCGCCACATCGTAGGCCGCAGCCAGCCGGTAGCGCGTGGGGAGCGGGTCGGCCTGCTCTTCGTTGAAGAACTGGATCCTCGGCCCCGCGTGCGCGAGGGAGGCCCCCAACCGCAGCGGGAGATCGAACACGTCGGCCCACTGGACTCCGGCGTCGAGCAGGACGGTCGTGGCCGTGACCCCGGGGTCGCAGTCGCCCCGGCAGGTGAACCGCTGCTGCATCAGCTTGAGATTCACCCCGGCCATGAAGCCGCCGAACACGTTGGAGGCGAGCGACAACACGCCCACATGGTTGCGGTTCGAGATGATGCCGAGCTCGTTCTGCTGCGCATCGACGAACGGAATATCGCCCACGTCGGTCAGCTGGTACGACACGGCCAGAACCCCGAGCCCGGGTCGGGCGAATATCGTGCTGAGCGAGGTCGCGTCACCTGCGAGGTCTTCACCTCGATGGACCTGGAAGCGCCCGGCCGTCTGCTCGGCGAGTCCCGCCGGATTCCACCACACGCCCTCCGGCCCGGAGAGCGCAGTCATGGCGCGGCCCATCGCCACCGCCTTCGCCCCGGTCGGCAACAGGAGGAAGAGCGCCCCCTCGGACGCCGGCCCGGCCTGGGCCCGCGACGGGGCTGCGGACGTCGCCCACACGGTGAGCCCGATGAGAGCCGTGGTGAGGAGGCGGAGGAGACGAGCAGACCGAGCCATCATGGAGCGTCTTCGGGCACGTGGTAGCCGAGGCGGGCGAGGGCCTGTCGCTTCCGACGCCAGCCGGCGAGCGGCTTCACCCACAGGTCGAGATACACGGGCCGACCGAGAAAGGTCTCGATCTTCTGCCGGGATCGCATCCCCAACTCACGGATCGCGCGCCCCTTGCTCCCGATCAGGATTCCCTTCTGGGACTTGCGTTCCACGAACACCGTCACGCCGATGTAGATCGGGTCCTGCCCCTCTCGGAACTCCTCGACCTGGGTCGCGACGGCGTAGGGGATTTCCTCGTCGTACAGCTCGAACACGGTCTCGCGGACGAACTCCGCGACGAAAAACCGCACGGGCTGCATCGCGAGATCGTCGGCGGGATAGAGGAACGGGCCCTCCGGGAGCGCGTCCTCCAGAGCCCGAATCAGGCCGGCGACCCCGTCGCCTGTGCGGGCCGAGATGCGGTGTGGCTCGACGCCCAGCTCTTCGAGCGACCAGCGCGCGGCCTCGTTGACGCGCTCCTCGGGGGCCGAATCCACCTTGTTGATCGCCACGATCACCTGGGCGGTACTCTCGCTCAACGCCTCCGTGACGACCGTGCGCCGCACCTCTTCGAGGGGGCGCGTCGGGTCGAGCAGGAGGACCACGACGTCGGCCTCACGGAGCGCTTCGTGCGCGGCGCCCAGCATGGCGCGCTGATGGAGGTCCTTCACCTCCAGAAGCCCCGGCGTGTCGAGGAAGATCATCTGATGGTGGTCGGTCGTGCGCAGCCCCGTCACTCGCTGCCAGGTGGTCTGTGCACGCGGGCTCACGATGGAGAGCTTCTCGCCCACCAGCGCGTTCATCAGCGTCGACTTCCCCGCGTTGGGTCGGCCCACGAGGGCCACGTAACCGGTGCGCAGCGGGACGCTCGGGCTGTTCGTATCGTCCGGGTCGTTCATCGAGACAAGGTAACGCCCAGCCGGAAGTGCCGGCCCCTCTGGCGCTATCTCCGACGTACGCTCAGCCCCCGCCGCGACGCGTCCAGGCCACGACCGTGAGGCAGCCTCCGGCCAGGTCGGCGGGGGCCTCGCCACCGCGGTAGAGTTCGATCGCCTCGAGATCGGAGCTCCGCAACTCCCGCAACGCCAAGGCTCCGGCGCCCCCGAACGCCTCACGCCCATCAATCCAGACCCTCGGGAAGCAGCGGCCCCCTCTGAAGTGGAAGTCTGGGGTGTCGAAGGGGCCCTTGCGCTCGACCCTCACCCCCGGGAGTTCGCCAAGCAAGTCTCCGATCGGCACGAGTCCCCGGGATTGGAGTCGAGGCGCTGACATGAAGAGACCCGAATGAACCTCCCTGCGACGGCGGTGGTCCGCCATCTGGCGCATTCGCAGGGAAGGCCGGACTTCGACGAGAATACCCGCGAGTTCGATCGCTTCGGCCGACAGCTCGATCTCGAGGCGCAGCCCCTGGCCCAGCTGGGGGGCCAGTGGAAAGTCCCGGTCGCCGTACGAGAGATGACTCACCCGGACCGTGTCGTCAGCCGCGATGGGCCCCGGCAGGGCGAAGAAACCGTCCTCGTCCGTGGCTACGCGGTAGCCTGCCTTGACCAACAGAACGTCCGCAGCCTCCACTGCCCTGCCACGCGTGTCGCGGACCCAACCATAGGCAGCAACCGTAGCAGCCGTATCGGGCTCGACGCTCTGGGCTGCAACTGCGGACGGTTGACCTGCCAACACGACGGCCAAGCCGAAAACTGCCGGTGCCACCCTCATCGCACCACGCGGTATGCGACCGGGTGGGGCACATCCAGAGAGTCGCGGAGGAAACCCGCCAGGAGATCGCCGGAGACGTCGGTCGGAGTGAAGCGGTCCGGCACGACGAGGCGGGCCAGGCGATCGCCCCCAGGCTCGAAGACCATCCACTCTCCACCGCCCGTACGCCGCGGGCCGCCGCGCAGCCATAGTGCATCGGAGCCCGGGTCGTAGGGCTTTACCCAGAGTCGGCCGCGGTCGTCCACGAGCAGCGAGGCGATTCGGGGAATCTCGCCGCCGATTCGCGTGTCCGCCAGGCGGTCGACGAGGCCGTCCTGCCCTCGCCTCGCCAACTCCTCGGCAAGGCGGGCACGTGCGGTCTCGGGATCTGGACGGGCGAGGCCCACGTCCACGGGGATCTCGGCCTGGGTGGGATGAAGCACCGAGACGATCGCGTCGAGCCCGGCCGCGAAGACCACAGAGTCACCATATGCCACTCCCAGCGCGACGGGTGACACGGGATCCAGTGAAGAACCGAAGCGTCGCATGCCCCGCCCCAACCCGAGCACTCCCTGGTCGTCCCCATTCGGGCCGAACCAACCGACCTGCATCGAGTCGAGCCGCTCCTCGGAGTCCGACCTGGCGGGCGGAGGGATCACGCCGGTAAAGACGAGTCGGCCGTCGCGAAGCTCACCCAGGAAGAGCGACGGTCTCCATCCCGCCGGCTCGAGTCTGACCACCTTCAGGAGAGAGCCGTCGACGCCAAACGTCGTCACTCGGCTGGAGCGATCGTCGTACACCCGGATTCGGGAAGCGTCCGGCGACCAAACTCGCTCCGCGCTCATGAATTCACCGGGACCCTCGCCCTCACCGCCCACGTCGAACCGAACCTCACCACTCGGTTCCACGACGACGAGGCGTCGAAGAGCGCGATCGACGACCGCCAGTCCTCCATCCCGGAGGAGCGCTACGTCGGCCACGTCGCCCAGCAGCAGACGGTCTTCGATCGCCCGTGTGTCGACAACAGGGCCATCGACGGCCCAGGTCTCATCGCCCTGCAGCGAATCACCGCTACAAGCGCTCGAGGCGATCACCGCCAGGGCAACGGCGACGCCCCCGTATCGGTGGGCACGTCTCACAGTGATCTCCCCGAAAGCACCATCCACTCCATAACCCGGATTCGAAGGGTGTGGGACACCCGATCAGGGTTGGTGGACCACGTGGTGCACGCAAGCAGTTGGCAGAAGGCACGCTCTATCTTCCGACCGTCTCGCCCCCCCGCACGACGAAACGCCCGCCGCGAGAGGAATCGCGACGGGCGTTCGTGAAGCAAAGGCTGGCGGCGACGTACTCTCCCACAGGGTCCCCCCTGCAGTACCATCCGCGCTGCGAGGCTTAACGGCCGTGTT
>JANQNV010000144.1 GCA_028279425.1 Longimicrobiales bacterium
CATCAGGACACCGGTCACGGTCGCGCCGGCGAGCAGGCCGCCGAGCGCCTCGACCCCGAGGAAGTACCCGACGATCACCGGGGCGATCACGGCCGTGACGCCCGGCAGGATCATCTCGCGCAGCGCGGCGGCCGTGGAGATGTCGACACAGCGCGCCGAGTCGGGCTTGGCGGTGCCCTCCATGAGACCGGGAATCTCCCGGAACTGACGGCGAACCTCCTCCACCATTCCGGCCGCGGCGCGGCCCACTGCGGTCATCGTGAGGGCGGCCACGAAGAAGGGCAGAATGCCGCCCAGGAACAGCCCGATGACGACCAGCGGCGAGACCATGTTGATGCCGGTCTCCTGAAGGCCGACCTTGGTCGCGTAGGCGCTGAAGAGCGCCAGCGCGGTAAGCGCCGCCGACCCGATCGCGAAGCCCTTCCCGATCGCGGCGGTCGT
Organism: Longimicrobiales bacterium; assembly: GCA_028279425.1. GTDB lineage: Bacteria > Gemmatimonadota > Gemmatimonadetes > Longimicrobiales > Gaopeijiaceae > Gaopeijia. The sequence continues at coordinate 442 of JANQNV010000144.1, forward strand.
GTTTCCGATCGCGTCGAGCGAGTCGGTGATGCCACGGGTCTCCGGGCCCAGATGGGCCATCTCGCTGATGCCGCCCGCGTTGTCGGCGATGGGGCCGTACGCGTCGACCGACATCGTCACACCCACGGTCGCCAGCATCCCGACGGCCGCGATCCCGATCCCGTACAGACCCGAGAAGGTGAACGAGATGTAGATGGCCAGGCAGATGAGAAGCATCGGGATCGCCGTCGATTCCATCCCCACGGCCAGTCCGCTGATGATGTTGGTGGCCGAGCCGGTGCCACTCGCGTCGGCGATCTTCCGGATCGGGCCGGCGGCCGTGTAGTACTCCGTCACGAGCCCGATGAAGATGCCGACCAGAGTACCGGCGACGATCGCCGCCCACGGCCCCCAACTCGGGTAGAGGGAGCCCGTCTCCTGGGACACCATCTGGAAGTCCATCGCCTGGACCACGAAGTACATCACCGCGAGGAAGAGGCCCGCGGCGATGAACGTGACGTTGCGAAGCGCCGCCGCAGGATCGCTGCGCTCCAGCACCTTCATCATCGCGATGCCCAACAGCGAGGCGACGAGCCCGACCATGATCGTGACGATCGGGAGAGCGACGGCCTCGATGACGTTGGCCGCGAGAGCCGCCGAGGTCGCACCGATCGCGATCGTGGCGACCACCGAGCCCACGTAGGACTCGAAGATGTCTGCGCCCATCCCCGCCACGTCGCCCACGTTGTCGCCCACGTTGTCGGCGATGGTCGCCGGATTCCGCGGGTCGTCTTCCGGAATGCCGGCCTCGACCTTACCCACCAGGTCGGCGCCCACGTCGGCGGCCTTCGTGTAGATCCCGCCGCCCACGCGAGCGAACAGCGCGATCGACGAGGCCCCCATCGCGAAGCCTGAGATCACCTCGGCGAAGTTCGGGAGGTCGTTGGTGCCGGGAACGGCGTCGGCGGCGAACACGAAGTAGAGCGCGCCGAGACCCAGAAGCCCGAGGGCAGCCACGGAGAGGCCCATCACGGCGCCTCCGAAGAACGCCACGCGGAGCGCCTTGCCCTGGCCGACGTCGTTGGCGGCCGCAGACGTGCGCACATTCGCGCGGGTCGCCGCCTTCATCCCGAAGAAGCCGGCGAAGACGGAGCTCAGGGCGCCGAAGATGTAGGCGCCGGCGGTCTCGATCCCGATGGCCCACGCCAGCAATGCGGCAACCACGAAGACGAAGCCGGCGAGTACGGTATACTCCCGGCGCAGGAACGCCATCGCGCCGTCGTGGATCTGGTCGCCGAGGTCGATCATGACCTCCGAGCCCGGGTCCTGCCGCTTGACGTAGGAATAGGTGAAGGCGGCGATGCCCAGGCCAATCAAGCCGAGCAGCCACGCCCAGTCGGTCAGTGCCACGAAGTCGGTCATGGGATGACTCGTTTCCTCGGTGCGGGTCGTGTCAGTGGGGAGGGACGAAGCCCCCGCGCGTCCACCGGGCCTTGTCGGCCCCGGTTCATCGGTTGAAGCGGTTCATGGCCGCCTCGGTGCCTTCCAACATCCAGAGCTCGACCGCGGGGGTCAGCTCCGGCAAAAGGCCGACGAAGACGTCTTCGTCGGCCGGATCCATGGCCGACAGAACCCAGTCGGCGAGATCGGTACCGTCGGGGCAGTGCCCCACGCCAAGCCGAAGGCGGGGGTAGGCGTCGCTGTCCAGCGCTGATTCGATCGACCGCAGGCCGTTGTGCCCCCCCGTGCCTCCGGAGGGACGGAAACGCACGCGCCCCACCTCGAGCGAAGCGTCGTCGACGACCACGAGGAGATCTCGCGACGGATCGAAGTGTTCGTCGTGGGTCAGGTCGAGCACCGCGAGGCCACTCCGGTTCATGAACACGGCCGGTTTTCGGATCTCGACGGCCATGCCTTCCACCTCGGTCCTCGACACCCACGCGGTGTCAACCTCTTCGAATGGGGGCGCACCCCAGTCGTAGGCGAGCCGGTCCGCAACCCACCAACCCACGTTGTGCCGGGTCGCATCGTACCGAGGGCCTGGGTTTCCAAGCGCCAACACCACCTTCGCGGGGCGCAGCGAACCCTCAATCGCCTTCGGCGGGGGCGTCGGCAGCCTCGGCGGCCCCTTCGGCGGCGACATCCTCATCGCCCTCGCCGTCATCGGCGGCCGCCGCACGCGGCATGACCACCGTGCAGATCGTGTGGTCCGGCTCGAGCCCGATCTCCTCCACGCCATCGGGGAGGGTCAACTCCGACACCGTGACCGAGTCGCCGATCTCGAGGCCCTCGACGTCGATGTCGAACGACTCGGGGATCTTCGACGGAATCACCTTCACGGGCAGCTCGTAGGTGATCTGCTGCAGGATGCCGCCGCCCGTCTTCACTCCGATCGGCGTGCCGACGAGGTTGACCGGAATCTCGACATCCACCTTCACTCCCTTCTGGAGGCGGTAGAAGTCGACGTGCAAAACGTCGGGCCGGAAGGGGTGAACCTGGATCTCGCGCACGAGCGTCTGGAACGATCCCTCACCCTCCACGGTGAGATCCACGATCGTGTTTTCGACCGAGATGTTGTGGAAGAGGTGCGACGCATCGGCCGTGTCGAGGGTGATCGACATGGCCTCACCGCCCTGTCCGTAGACGACGGCGGGGAGGCGACCCGCGGCACGGAGCTTTCGGGCGACACCCTTGCCGTGGGCAACTCTCTTCTCGGCCTTCAGTGCGGCATGCATGCTCATGATGAGATCCTACCTGAACGAGTCAGGAATCAGAGGTTCTACGCGTCGTCCCGCAGCTCGAACAGCTGGCTGACGGACTCGTTGGAATGGATGAACTGGATGGCGTTGGCCAGAAGGCCCGCCACCGACAGAATCTTCAACCGGTCGAAGCGGCGAGACTCCGGAATGTGGATCGTGTTGGTCACCACGAACTCTTCGAGGGGTACGCTGGACAGCCGCTCCACCGCATTCCCGCTCAGGAGGGCGTGCGTAGCGACCGCGTAGACCGACTTGGCTCCGCGCTCCTTGAGGGCGATGACCGCATTGGCCAGCGTGCCGCCGGTGTCGACCATGTCGTCGGTCAGGATGCAGTTCTTGCCGTCGACCTCACCGACGACGTTGAGCACCTGCGCCACGTTCGGAGCCGGACGACGCTTGTCGATGATCGCGAAGCTCGCCCCGATCCGCTTGCTGTAGCCGCGCGCCATCTTCGCCGACCCCACGTCGGGCGCGACCACGACGACGTCGTCGAGCCCCTTCTCGCGGATGTAGCTGGTGAAGACGGGAGCCGCGTAGAGGTGATCGACGGGGATATCGAAGAACCCCTGGATCTGATGCTGGTGGAAGTCGATCGAGACCACCCGATCGGCACCGGCCGCCACGAGCATGTTGGCCATCAACTTCGCACCGATGGCGACACGCGGCTGGTCTTTGCGGTCCTGCCGCCCGTAGCCGAAGTACGGCACGACCGCCGTCACACGGGCCGCCGACGCCCTGCGAGCAGCGTCGATCAGCAGAAGCAGCTCGACCGTGTTTTCAGCCGGAGCCGAGGTCGGTTGGACGATGTAGACGTCGCGACCGCGCGCATTCCGATCGATCCGCACGAAGATCTCGCCGTCGGCGAAGTCGCGGATGGTCGCCCCGCCCACGGACTGCCCCAGAATTTCTCCGACCTCTTCGGCGAGGGGGCGGTTGGCCCGACCCCCGAGGACGAGCATGGGACCGTGACCCGACTGGTCTGCCATGGCGAAGAAACGATGGACCCGTGGTAGCGAGAAAGGCCGCGGCGGCGGCGGTCGTCCCGCCTCCGGGCCTGTCGAATGCGACAGCCCGAAAAGTTAGAGGCCCTGTGGAGAAGCGTCAACGCCGGGTGGCCGCTCTGGACAGCGTGATCGCGACGTCGCGGGCGAGTGTCCCTCGGCCCTGGGAACGCATCTCGAGTCTCAGCACGTAGTCGCCCTCCTGCCAGTCTGCCGGCACGACGAGATCGGTCGCCCGGAAGTGGGCGCCCGTTCGATCCGGTCCCGGCTCGGACCATTCGAGACCGACCACGCGCGCCTCCCCGCCGAAACCGACCGCCCGACCGAGGCGAGAGAAGAAGCCCCCCCGCGCCTCGGAGAGCGTGAGGGCGTAGTCGAGGCGCTCCTCGGTCCATCCAAGCCCGAACAACTCCCAACCGACCCGAATCGTGTCGCCCGGGGCGTAGAGCCCCGACGACGTGAGGTCGTCGAGGAAATCGTCGAGCCGCCCGGGAAGCGTGCCCCGCGCCCGCCCCGGTAGGAGATCCGACAAGGTCGCCACATCGCGCGGGTGATCGACGATGGCCACCCCCTCCCGCAGGCGGCCGGCGTGGCGGGCCGCGGGATCGAGCGTTTCGACCGAGACGACGTAGGCGCCCACCGGCAACGGCAGTGTCACCGGACCGCGCGCGCCGGGCTCGTGCGCTCCGACCACACCTCCCTCCTCGCCGAGCGGAAGGGCGAAGAGCCCGCGCCGCACCGTCGAGTCGGTGTGCACCCGCCGATCGGGTACCGGGGGGTAGCCCCGTGCGGTGAGTCGGGTCGTATCGTCGGGAAGTCCCGGAACGAACACGACCAGCAGCGTCGTGTCGCCGCGCGGCAGTTGGGCCACCCGAACGTCGATGGGCAGGACCGTCATGGCGTCGGGCGCGGCGAACGACGACCGCGGCTCGCGCCGGCTGCCCGGATTCCAGTCGACGGGCTCGGTCTC
>JANQNV010000146.1 GCA_028279425.1 Longimicrobiales bacterium
ACGACAGGGTGTGCCCCACGAGCACCGACCGGCCCTCTGCCCACCGTTCGTCGAGCACCCGCCAGAGGTGCTCCATCGATGCTCGATCCACGAGCCGGAAGAGCGCTCGAATGCCGCGAATGGGGTCCCACAGATCGGGGTCGGAGAGTGCGCGCTCGAAGCGCTCGGCCGGTAGAATCGACACGAAGTCGAGCCCTGCGGCCTTCACCGTCGGGCCGAAGGGCTCCGAGGTGATCACCACCACCTCGTGCCCGCGTCGCTTCAGTTCGCGGCCGAGGGCGACGAAGGGGTTCACGTCGCCTGCAGACCCCACGGGCGTCATCAGGACGCGCAGGGTGTTCAGGACTCCTTCGCCTTCGGCTTCGGGCGGTCGCGAGCGACGCCGCGGAGGGCGGCCTCCCAGCGATCCACATACGGCCCCATGGAGAACTCCGTCCGTGCGCGTTCACGAGCCGATGCCGACATCCGCTGGAGGAGTGCGGGTTCGTGCACGATCCCCTGGAGTGCGGCGGCCAGGCTGCCGGCGTGGAAGTCGGAGATCACCCTACCCGGGGGTGCGTCGGGGTCGACACCGTCGACCAATACCTGCCGCGCTCCCGACACCGGGGTCGACAGAACGGGTACCCCGACCGCCATCGCTTCGATCATGGTGTTGGCCATGGATTCCTTGTCGGAACTCACCACGAGGAGATCCAGGGCCGCGAAGGCGGGCCAGGGATCGTCGAGGTGTCCGAGGAATCGAATGCGGTCGACCACCCCGAGGTGTCGGGCCTGCTCCTCGAGGGTCGCCCGCATCGGACCGTCTCCGACGACCACCCCGGTACACCCCGGAACCCGGGCGACGGCCTCGATGAAGCGCTCGATCCGTTTCTCGGGCACGAGACGAGCGACGAGGCCGACGACGACCCCCTCCTCGGGAAGGTCGAAGCGCAGCCGCGCGGCATCGGCGTCGAGGGGTGTGTCGGGAGGCGAGATGCCCTTGGGGATCACTTCGAGGCGATCGTCGTCGAGGTGGGGTAGTACTGCCCGATAGGTGTCCGCCACATCGGAGGCGCTGACCACGATGCGTCGCACGATACGCCCGAAGAGCCACCGGTACTTCGCGCTCCTCGGGGTGTCGGTCGACATCCCGATGCGCGACACCACGGGCACGAAGGCCGCCTTGGCTCCCAGCGCCAGGTGGAGCGTCTTCCGGAAGGTTCCGATCAGGAGGACGTCGGCTTCGAAGCGGTGGAGGGCCCGGGCTACGCGCACGGAGCTCCACAGCGACAGGTCGCCCCCGACGTGCAGCATCGCGGTGTCGATGCCGTAGGCGCCGGCCCGTTCCGCCACGAGGGGTCGGTTGCAGAAGAGGCGTACTTGGTGGCCGCGCCCCTGGAGCGCCGCGAGAAGCCGGCACAGGGCGATCTCGGCACCGCCCCACTCGGGAGCGCCGTTGTGCGCGGCGATCCGGAGCGGCGGGCGTGGCGTGGCCACGTCAGCCTCCGCCCACCTGCCCCAGCAGCCACGCTGCCGCCAGCGCCCCGTAGATGCCCAGGACGTAGCCGACGACGGCCATGAGGAGACCCACGGGGGCGAGGGCCGGGTGATAGACGCCCGCTACCACGGGAGCGGAGGCGGCTCCGCCCACATTGGCCATGCTGCCGGTCGCGACGAAGAACATCGGGGCCTTCACGATGTAGGCCACGAGGAACAGCAGACCGATGTGGATGCTGATCCAGAGGGCACCAGCGGCGAGGTACACGGGGGCATCGAGCACGGCCCGCAAATCCGCCTGCGCGCCGATCGCCGCGAGCAGCAGGTAGAGCCCGGTGTATCCGGCAGCCGAGGCTCCGACCGTCTCCATGCGGCGCAGGCGGGTGAACGAGAGCGCCAGCCCGACGGTCACGACGACGAGGACGGCCCAGGTCGTGCCCGAGATGATCGTGGGATCGCCGAGTCGGGGGAGGCGCGCGCCGATGTTCACCGACGCGACGGCGGCCGCCAGCCCGAGCCCGACCATCATGGCCATGTCGCGCAGCGTCACCGGGTGACGTTGCGTGTCCATCTCGGCGAGGCGGCGATTGGTGTCGTCGAGGGCGCGTGTGTTGGCCCCGATCGCCCGGTCCCACCGTCCCTGAATCCCGCTCAGGACGAGGAGCACGCCCATCCACCCGTAGCCGACCACCGTGTCGACCACGATCACCGGGCCCATCTCGGACTCCGGCGTGCCCACACTCTCGGCGATCGCGACCATGTTGGCCGTTCCGCCGATCCAGCTCCCCGAGAGGGCGGCGAATCCCGTCCAGGCGTCGGGTCCGAGTGCGCCCTTGAAGAGCAGGAGCGCGATCGGTCCTCCGATCACGATCCCGATCGTGCCGGCGACCACCATCACCATCGCCATCCATCCGAGTCTCGCGACGCTCTTGAGGTCGACGGAGACCATCAGGAGGAAGAGGGCGAAGGGCAGGAGGTAGCGCACCAGCCAGTCGTAGGCCGGCGACGCCGAGGGGGTGATCCCGGCCGTCGTGAGCAGCATCGGGACGAAGTAGATGTAGATGACCGGCGGCGTGAATTCGAAGAGGCGTTCGAGCGGCTTCAACTCCGAAAGCCAGAAGATTGCCGCCACCGTCGCGGCGAGGAGGCCGGCGACCGACATCGGGTCCTGTACCAACGTCTCGGACATGACAGACCTGCGGGTGGCGGGGGGGCACCGGGGTCTTCGATGCATGGGATGCCGGAACGCCGGAGGCAAGGGTCGGTGTGCCGGCCGAGGTCCCCCCGGGGGGGACCCCTTGACCCGGGCTTGGGCGTCGGAGCATCATCCGGACGCGGGGTGCACCGACGAACGACCTGGGAGGAGCGACATGCCGGGTGGGAGCAAGGAGCAACTGACGCATCGTGCGGCGATCATCGAGGGGCACGTACGGGCGGTGAAGCGACTCCTGCAGGAGGAGCGGCCCATCATCGAGATCCTCACCCAGATCAGCGCGGTGAGGTCGTCGCTCAACCGACTTCAGCACGTGTTGTTCGAGGAGTACGTCGAAGAGGTCTTGCTCGACCTGGACACTCCCGAGCAACGGTCGGCCGCCGTCGCCGACATCCGGGCCGCGATGGAGACGCTACCTTGAGCGAAGAGGCGCTCCTCGACGGACGGTCGCTCGACCTCGCGACGGTCGTGCGGGTGGCGCGAGGGGACGCCCACCCCCGACTCGTCGAGCAGGCTCGCGATCGCATGACGGCCTCGCGCGCCATCGTCGACGGATCGCTCGAGCGCAACGAACGCGTCTACGGCATCAGCACCGGGTTCGGACGGCTCGCGGAGGTGTACATCGGCCAATCTCGGCGCCGGGAGCTGCAGCTCAACCTCGTCCGGAGCCACTCGTCCGGGGTGGGCACCCTGCTCGCACGCGAAGAAGTACGGGCGATGATGCTGTTGCGGGCCAATGCCCTCGCCCGCGGCAACAGCGGGTGTCGGCCGATCCTGGTCGAACGGCTCCTGGAGTTCCTCGCCCGAGGGCTCACGCCGGTGGTGCCCGAAGTCGGGAGCGTCGGTGCAAGCGGCGATCTCGCACCGCTGGCCCACGTCGCCCTGTGCGTCGTGGGAGAGGGGATGTTGGACGATGGCGGGGGCCCGCGCCCGACGGCCACCGTGCTCGCCGAACACGACCTTGAGCCCGTGGAGCTCTTCGAGAAGGAGGGCCTCGCGCTGATCAACGGGACCCAGGCCACGACGGCTCTGGGGGTACTCGGAGTGAGCGCCGCCGAGGTCCTGGTCGAATCGATCGATGTCGCCGGGGCGATGTCTCTGGAGGCGTTGAAGGGGACGCCGTCTCCGTTCATCGAAGAGGTGCACGAAGCGCGACCCCACCCGGGGCAGCAGACGAGCGCACAGCGACTTCGCCTCCTCCTGCAGCACTCCGAGATTCGGGAGTCGCATCGATTCAACGATCCCAGGGTGCACGATGCCTACTCGCTGCGCTGCATGCCGCAGGTGCATGGTGCGGCCCGGGAGGTGTTGGCCTACGCGACGCGGATCCTCACCACCGAGTGCAACGCCTCGACCGACAATCCCCTGGTCTTCGCGTACGGCGAGGGGCACGGCCGGATCGTGAGCGCCGGCAACTTTCACGCCCAGGTGGTCGCGCAGGCCCTCGATTTCGTGGCGATCGCTCTCGTCGACCTCGGCTCCATCGCCGAGCGTCGTATCGAGCGGATGCTCAACCCCGACCTGTCGGGGCTGCCTGCCTTCCTCGCCCGCGATCCGGGTGTGGAGTCGGGCTTCATGATCGCCCAGGTCGCGGCCGTCGATCTTCTCGGCGAGATGCGGGTGCTCGCCCACCCGGCCTCGGTCGATTCGGTCAGCACCAGCGCGGCCAAGGAAGACCACGTGAGTATGGGTATGGCCGCGGCGCGGAAGCTTCGGCGGGTGGTGGAGTGCCTGGAATACATCGCGGCCATCGAGTTGATGGTGGCGACCCAGGCCCTCGATTTCCACCGACCTCTCACACCCGGCCTCGGGGTCCAGGAGGCCGTGGCGCGCGTGCGCGGCGAGGTCGCTGCCCTGGAGGGCGATCGCGTCCTGACCGCTGATCTCGAGCGGCTGTGGCGTTGTGTGCGGGCGGGGGCCTTCGCCGGTATCTGGGCGTCGATGCCGGAGCCCGATCCGGCCGAGTTCGTCGACGCCTGACCATGGGCGCGAGGAGGTTGGAGAGTATCGAGGTCGTCGAGGTCGTCGAGGCAATCGAGGCAATCGAGGAGATCGGGGAGTATCGAGGCAATCGAGAGACCGAGGAGGTCGAGGAGATGACGAATCCCGGAACGAGATGGGAGCAGGCCTGATGTCGACGTCGGAGAACCCACGGGTCGTGCGGGCACCTCGGGGTCGGCAACTCCGGTGCCGTGGCTGGCTCCAGGAGGCGGCGCTGCGGATGCTCATGAACAACCTCGATCCCGAGGTCGCGGAACGACCGGACGACCTCGTGGTCTACGGCGGCACCGGGCGGGCTGCCCGGAGTTGGCCGGCGTTCCATGCGATGGTCGAAACGCTCGAGACGCTGGCCGACGACGAGACGATGCTCGTTCAGTCGGGCAAGCCCGTCGGGGTGTTCAGGACCCACCGCGACGCACCGCGGGTGTTGATCGCCAACAGCAACCTCGTAGGCCGGTGGGCGACCTGGGAGCACTTCCGCGAGCTCGAGCGGGCGGGGTTGATGATGTATGGCCAGATGACGGCGGGGTCGTGGATCTACATCGGTACGCAGGGGATTCTGCAGGGCACGTACGAAACCTTCGGGGCCGTCGCGCGGGAGCACTTCGGCGGGTCGCTCGAGGGACGGTGGATCCTGACCGGGGGTCTCGGCGGGATGGGTGGCGCGCAGCCGCTCGCCGCCACCATGAACGGCGCATCGTGCCTGGCGGTCGAGGTCGATCCGCACCGCCTCGAGCGGCGCGTCGAGAACGGGTACTGCGACCGCGCCTCCGACGACCTGGACGAGGCGCTCGCGTGGGTGGTCGACGCTACGGCCCGGCGCGAGGCGCTGTCGGTGGGTCTGCTCGGCAACTGCGCCGACGTGCTGCCCGAGCTCGTACGCCGCGGGGTGGTGCCCGACGTCGTGACCGACCAGACCTCGGCGCACGATCCGCTGAACGGCTACGTACCCCACGGACTCGACCTCGCCGATGCCGTCGGGCTCCGGTCGTCCGACCCCGCCGACTACGAGCGCCGTTCGATGGCGTCGATGGCGGAGCACTGCAGGGCGATGGTCTCGCTCCAGGAGCGAGGCAGCGTCGTGTTCGACTACGGAAACAATTTGCGGGGTCACGCCCGCGACGCCGGCTACGGCGATGCCTTCGCGTTTCCGGGATTCGTGCCCGCCTACATCCGACCGCTGTTCTGCGAGGGCAAGGGGCCCTTCCGCTGGGCGGTTCTATCGGGCGAAGAGAGCGACCTCGCCCGCACCGACGACCTCGTGCTCGAGCTCTTTCCCGACGACGAGCATCTCTCTCGCTGGATTCGACTGGCTCGCGAGAGGGTGCCGGTCCAGGGGCTTCCGTCGCGGATCTGTTGGCTGGGTCAGGGAGCGCGCGCCCGTTTCGGGCTCGCCCTGAACGACCTCGTGGCCCGAGGCGAGCTGACGGCCCCCGTGGTGATCGGCCGCGATCACCTCGACACCGGTTCGGTCGCCTCGCCCTACCGCGAAACCGAGGCCATGCGCGACGGGTCCGACGCCGTGGCCGACTGGCCGATCCTCAACGCGCTCCTGAACTGCGCGTCCGGGGCGACCTGGGTGAGCTTCCATCACGGTGGCGGCGTCGGGATCGGCAACTCGCTGCACGCCGGTCAGGTGATCGTCGCCGACGGTACGCCCGAGGCTGCGGCGAGGCTCGAGCGGGTGCTCACGAACGACCCCGGCATCGGTGTCGTGCGCCACGCCGACGCCGGTTACCCGCAGGCGGTCGCGGCGGCGCGGGCGGAGGGTTTGCGCAGGCCGATGGGTTGAGGCGGGGCGCGACGTCCCGTCAGGTCGTGACGCGCCCTGACAGTGCCTCGACGTACTCCTGCATGCCGGCGTCGTAGCCCAGCAGGTAGTGCACGACGAAGCGGGCCACGGGGCTACGAATCTCGCCCGTCTCGGTCACCCGGACGACGGTTCCGTCGCCGTCGGGGGCGATCTGCCAGGTCCAACTGCCGACCCGGTCGGGGTCGTCGTCGGCGAGCCGCGTGACCATCCGGCTCCCGGGCTCCACCTCGGCGATCGCGAAGGTGGCCTCGCCTGCTGAACCGCTCTCCCTCCAGCCGGGTCGCCCGTCGAGGATCACGATCTCGACCTCCTCGACTCCGGGCCGCCAGTCCGGGAAGTCCTGTACGTTGGTAAGGGCGGCCCACACCGTTTCGGGGTCGGCGGGCAGGGTCGCGGTGAGCGTGGCGGTGTGGCTCTCCGGTAGGGCAAGACCCACCCCGTACACGCCGGCTCCTGCGGCTACTGCACCGAGAGCCGTCCACCTGATCCATGCCTGCATGTGTCCTCCGGCCGCTAAGGGGGGAACGACCACGATAGCATGTCGGCGCCCGTCGTTCGAGCTTTTTGGCCGCGGTGCGCACCGCAGCCGGTTCGGTCGCATCGCCTGGGGAGAGTGCTCGTGCCCCGATGACGTGGGGTCGTCAAACGGGCCCCGTCCGCCCTGGGACACGACTCACCAGCCCACCATCTTCGACGAACCACTCCTTGGCCGACGGGTGCGACACGAGGCACTCGAACGTCTTGCGGAAGTCCCGGATCTGTGCCTCGTCCGCCGTGGCTTCGGTTGATTCGATGTCGGGTCCGTTCGCGGCGGTCCGGACGATCCAGGCGAGGTCTTGTGTGCCCGAGACCACGAAGAGCTGGAACCACTCCCGGGGCAGTCCTCGGCTATCGACGGTGAGGGTTCGAATACCCGCGGCGAGTTGATCCCGGATGATCGAGAGCACCTCCGCATCGGACTCCGAAGCTTCGGAGTCGAGGAAGAACACTCGACTCATCCGCCCTCCGCCCTCGGTGAACGCCTTCATCGCGGCGAACGCGCCCTCGTTCTTCCAGAAGTACTGTTTGGACGCGAGGCTGGTCGCCATGAACCGATCGCGCGGAAAGGCCTCGAGGGTCTGTCGGTAGAACAACGGGAACTGGTCAACGGGCTCGATCCGAACCCGCTTGTGTTTCACCGCTTCGCGCAGCCGCTGACTCCAGCGGTCGAGGAATGGCTTGAAGAGCTGTCGAAGCTCCGCGGGCATGGTCGCCTCGACGCGATGGAGCGCGTCCTCGAGTGAACGACGCGACGCCTCGGAGGCATGGTCCTCGACCTTCTCGAGTCTGCGATGAAGCAGCGTCACCGCCCCGAGGAGAGCCGCGACCATCAAGAGGACCAACTCTTCGATGTTCTGCGCAAGAAAGGGGAGACCTTCGAGCAGCCCGAACATCGACAGGAACGATACAGCGCCCGCTCCAATGGCCATCGCCCCGAAGAGAACTCGATTCACTCTACCATCCTCCGTTGGCTATTCCGAGCGTGGGTGCACGCTCCCAGCGCCTGGTGGCCGCGTGTGCTAGAGGGGCGGGTCGCCGCGATGTCGCGACGACCGCATTCGCGCCTACTACAGCAGCGACTCCAGGAACTCGACCGTACCTCGAGGGCCCGTAACGTCCAGGGTCACAGGTCCGCCGGCGGGTTCCACCGTGAGCTCGAACCGCAGGAACCGGCAGCAGGCGTGCTCGGCGCCGAGCACGCCACCGATCTCCGTGAGCAGCGCTGCACTGGAGGTGAATCGGAACCGGAACCCACTCGGCAGTCGCTCCCTGGCGTTCGCTTTCTCCGCAAGGCCGGGAAGGAGGCTGTCTCGGTTATGGTCGATCTCGGCGGGGGTGAGAGAACAGGCGATCGGCTGCGAAGAGTCCGGCTGCGAAGAGTCCGGCTCCGAAACCGTCGAAACCTGTAGGATGTTGAGTTCCTTGGACACAGCGCCAGAACCTGGAGGTTGGTGAACGGTTGGGTGCCGACCTCTGCTCCCGCAGAAGAGCTTCGACATCCGCGATGCCGACTTCTCCTCGACACACCGCGGCCGCCACAGTCGCTGCCGGCCCCCAGGCTGGAGTTCGGCGGCCCGCGAGACGGGCTCACGGGAGAGGAGCCCGATCAACATCGATCCCGATCCGTGCGCCATACTGTCGGGCACACCGTGGGGCAGGCAAGCGCGCGCGAAGCGGGGGATCAGCCTGGATCGCCACCCGAGGCACGCGTCAGCCCAGGGTGCGGTAGGCTTCCCGCGAGCACCTCGTCTTCGGTCAGCCCGAACAGTGACGGGCCCTCTACGCCGAGGACGCCCAGCACCGAGTACAACTGCCCGCGGTGGTGGATCTCGTGCTCGAGCATCACACGCAACAGGAGCCAAACCGGGACCTCGGCGCCGGCCACCGTGGTGCAGGGTCCCTGGATCTGGTCGGGGGTCAACGTTGCCAGGAGCGCACGCGACTCCTCGTGGGTCCGATCCATGTAGTCGAGGCAGGCGCCCAGGTCGGCGGCCAACTCCGGCCCGTGCCCGGGGTAGATCGAAGGGCGCCCTACCGCGTTTTCGACGAACATCCAGCGTTCGGCGCCGGCGATGTGCCGGATCAGGTCTCCGGCGCTGAACTGGGACGGCGTGGGCCGCCACTCCAACTGGTCGTCCGGGATGCATGCCGCGAGCGCACGGGTGCGCTTCCGCACGGATGCGAGGAACGACAGGAACGGTTCGATGCGCGTGACTTCCATACAGGGCTGAGGCTACCACTCGGACCTCTGGCGCGACAGCGATGGAGGCCGGCGGGGCGAGTCTGGTGTGGTCGCTCCGGCGCGCTCTGCGAGGTCGACGTTGGCGCGGGGGTGATCCGTGGCACGTGGCTCGTCGTTCCGGCCCGTACGCGTTTCGGCGGAAACGTGCCCCGTGGCGTCTCCGCGGAAACGTGGCCCCGGGCGTTCCCGTGGAAATGTGGCCTGTGGCGCTTCCGCGGAAACGTGGCCTGTGGCGCTTCCGCAGAAACGTGGTCTGTGGCGCTTCCGCGGAAACGTGGTCTGTGGCGTTTCCGCAGAAACGTGGCCTGTGGCGCTTCCGCGGAAACGTGGTCTCTGGCGTTTCCGCGGAAACGTGGCCCCGGGCGTTTCCGCGGAAAGGCGCCACCGGCCGGAGCGACGGGCCGCCGACGAAAGCCGGCGAAGCCCGCCGCCCCCGCGCTCACCGGTTACGGTCGAGCATCGCCTGGAACACGGGCTCGTGGCGGATCCGTCGCCAGGAAACCCGGGCGTCGACGGAGTGCGCGTTGATGTTGTTGTTCATCGCGAACAGGGGCTCGAGGTACTCGACGGCGGATTCGGCGTCGCCCAGCTCGGCGTAGGCCTGCGCCCAGCGCCGGTGCACGAGGGGCACGCCTGCCGCGCTCACCTGCATACCCATCGCTGCTTCCAGATGCTCGCGAGCCTCGGCGACGCGTCCGGCGCGAGCGAGGTTTCGGGCGATTTGCCCCCGCATGTTGGCGGCGCCGTCGGTCGCGACGCTCTCGTCGAGATTCGAGAGCTGAACGTCTGCGAGTTGCGACCATGCGGTCTCGGCCTCTTCGTCACGCCCCGCGAGCTCATGGACCCAGGCGATGGCGCCGTAGCAGTTGCACCGATAGGCCGGATCGGTCGCGTCGGGCGACATCTTCAGGATCAACTCGTCGAACTCGCCCGTCGCCAACAGCTCGGGGAAGTTGTTCGAGATGTTCGCGATGCCGATGGGCGGGATCGCAAACCAGTCCCGCATCTCGCGGAAGGCACGCTGCGCGCCGAGGACCCCTCCTCCGGAGGTGAGTTCGAGGTGGATCCCGGCGATGATGAAGCCGTCGAGGAGCGCCCCGAGTTCTGTCCACGCCTCGTCGAGATGGGCCTGGGCGGCCTCGTAGTCGCCCATCATGCGCGTCGCGTTCGAGGCGCCCAGGAGCGTGGCGGCTGAGGGGTCGGCTTCGGCGGACCGAATCGCCTCGTGGAGGTCTGCTTCGGGGACCTGCGCCTCCGCGGGCACAGCGACGAAGCACAGCAGGGCGATCAGGGCGAGAAGAGAACGCATGGGGTCTCCCGGTCGGAGTGCACGAGTCGGTACGTGCCCCGAGTCTTTCCCTCCGCCGGGGGCTGGGCCCTACACGAGCGTCTCAAACGTCTTGCCCGGGTGTCTCGATCGCGTACGGAGGGTCCTTGATGCGGTGGTTGGCCTCCACGAAGATCCGTCTCGTTCGACCACCCTCACCGATCAGGCCGCTCCATGTCCTTCGATGCCGCCGCACTCGTGGCTCTGCTCGACCTCGAGCCGCTCGAGCACAACATCTACCGCGGGCAGAATCGCGACGTCGGCACCCGGCGCATCTTCGGCGGGCAGGTGCTGGCCCAGGCTCTCGTCGCGGCCCAGCGTACCGTCGAAGACGATCGACCGGTGCACTCGATGCACGGCTACTTCATCCTGGCCGGTGACCTGTCGACGCCGGTCGTCTACTTCGTGGATCGGTTGCGCGACGGGGGCTCGTTCACCACGCGGCGGGTCACCGCGATTCAGCACGGCCAGGCCATCTTCAACCTGTCGGCGTCGTTTCATCGCGTCGAAGAGGGGCTGGCCCACCAGATGGAGATGCCCGACGTGCCTCCTCCGGAGGAACTCGCGCCCGAGCTCGATTTGATGCGCGCGCGGGACGACGTGCCGGACGCGCTGCGATCGAAGTTGATCCAGGATCGACCCCTCGACTTCCGACCGGTCGACGGGATCGATCCGTTCGATACCCGAGTGTTGGAGCCTCGGCGCATGCTCTGGATCCGGACGGTCGGCGAGATGGACGACGATCCGCTGCACCACCGGGCGGTGCTCGCCTATGCTTCGGACTACGGCTTGATCGTGACGGCCCTCCGGCCCCACGGGCGCAGCGTGCGAGATCCGCAGATGTTGGTGGCGAGCCTCGACCACTCGGTCTGGTTTCACCGCCCGTTTCGTATGGACGAGTGGCTCCTCTACGTCGTCGACGCACCCGTGTCGGGGGGTGGACGAGGCTTTGCGAGGGGGAGCTACTTCACGCGCGACGGCGTTCTGGTTGCGTCGGTGGCCCAGGAGGGGCTGATCCGGGTGCGGCGCCCGAAGGCTTGATCACGGCGACGCCTCCAACCGTTCCTTCAGCCGCTGCAACGTCTCGCGGAGCTGACGCCTCGACGCCTCGTCCAGCATTCCGCGCGGGATGAAGCGCAGTACGCCCGTAGCCTTGCCGTCGACGGCCAGTGTGACTCGGGTGCCCCCGTCGACGTCAGTCCACTCGATTTCGCTGGTGGCCTGAAGGGTCGATCCGCGGGTGGTTTCGTAGGCGACCCGCCGCCCGGGATCGACCGCCGTCGCCACGTAGGTGTTTTCGACGCGCTTGCCGAGAAACTCCGATACGTAGCGCTTGCGTGTGCCGACGGCTGTGGGTCCGGGAGGGGTCTGCTCGGCCTCGAGAAGCGAAGGCTGCCACTCCTTTTCGAGCGAGATGTCGTCCATGTAGGCCGCCACCTCCGAACGGGGGCGCTGGATCACGACGGTTTCGGTGATGCGGGGCATGGCTTGTTTCCGGCGAAGGTAGGCGTTCAGCTTGGGCCCATGACGACGATCGTTCACCCCGACCTGGTGTTCGCCGCCGGCGCGGCCCACGAAGGGTGGGGTGTGGCGATCTGCGGGCGCCAGATCGTGGCCGTGGGCCCGTTGGATTCTCTACACCCCGACCTCCCGGCAGGTGCAGGTGCAGGTGCAGGTGCAGGCGCGGGCGCAGGTGCAGGTGCAGGCGCGGGCGCAGGTGCAGGCGCAGACGCCGGCGCAGACGCCGGTACACCTCCAGACACCGCCGGCCCTCCCGCCGTCGTCCGCCTGGCGGGGCGCGCAGTGATGGCGGCGCCGGTGAACGCGCACTCCCACGCCTTCCAGCGCGACATTCGCGGCCGAACCCAAACGCGCCCGACCTCCCGTCCGGGCGCGGACTTCTGGAGTTGGCGGCACGAGATGTACGCGCGAGCTCTCTCCTACGACCCCGACGGGCTGTACCGCGCCTCGCTCGCCTGCTTCGGCGAGATGCGTGCGGCGGGGTGGGGGAGTGTAGGCGAGTTCCACTACCTGCACCGTGACCCCGACGGCCATCGGTACGACGATCCGCTCGTGCTGTCGGATGCCGTGATCGAGGCGGCGCTCGCCGTGCACCTCCCGATTTGCCTGTTGTACGTGGCCTATGCGACGTCGGATGTGGATGGCGCGCCGCTCGGGCCCGACCAGCGCCGGTTCCGATCCGACACCCTCGACGAGGTGGTCCACGCCGTCGAGACGCTGCGGCAGCGCTGGGCGCACGACCCTCGCGTGAGTGTCGGGGTCGCTCCCCACTCGGTGCGGGCGGTGCCTGAGGCGTGGTGGACACCGCTTGCCGAGGCGGCCGAGGCCCTCGACGTCCCGCTGCACGCGCACGTATCGGAGCAGGAGCGCGAGGTCGAGAGATGCGTCGAGGTGCACGGCTGTCGACCGGTCCGGTTCCTCGCCGATCGCGGGGTCCTGTCTCCGCGCTTCACGGCGGTCCACGCGACCCACCTCTCGCACCGTGAGATCGGTCTCCTCGCCGAGGCCGGGGCTCATGTCTGCGCCTGCCCCTCGACCGAGCGGGATCTCGGGGACGGGGTGCTTCCCGCGCGTCGCCTCTCGGCGGCGGGGGTGCCGATCTGTCTCGGCTCGGACAGCCACACCCTCCTCGACCCGTGGGAGGAGCTCCGTCTACCCGAGTACCACCTGCGACTGATCGAGCGGCGGCGGATCGTGCTGGGAGAAGACCAGGACGGGGTGACACGTTGGGCCCCCGCCGCCCTCCGATCGGCGACGCGCGCGGGCGGTGATGCTCTGCGCACCGGGGCGGGGCGGGTCGACGTCGGGGCCCCGGCCGATCTGGTCTCGATCGACCTCAGTCACCCTGCGCTTCGGGGCTGGGACCGGGATCACTTCGCCGAGATCGTCGCGGTCGCTGCGCGTGGGGGGGTGGCCGAACCGCTCGCCCTGTGAGGTCGGCCCACCCGCGGCTCGGTCCAAAGAGCCGCGGGTCGCCGCCTTCGATCGGTGGGGTGTCGCAGAAGTCCTGCTGCTCCGAGGCTAGCGCTGGCCTGGCCGGTACGTTTCTTCGGCTGCAGCCTCGACGTCGGGGCGGTAGAAGTAGACGGGACGCAGGTCGCCGGTCGCATACCGCTCGGCTTGATCGTTGAAGTGGGGCGAGGCGGGATCGCCACTCTGCCCGCCGGCCGTGATCGCCCGAGCCCTCAGGCTGTCGCCGAATTCGACGACCGCGACGAAGCTGTTGCCGCGGGTGCCGTAGGTGCGCTTCGTGCCGTTGAAGGTGCGCTGGCCGTAGGCCGCCAGCGATCCCCAGGTGGCCGAGGTGAAGCCGACCGGGATGCTCGGCTCGTCGTCGTCGAACGGCTGGACGATGTCTCCCGTCAGCCTCTGGAATCGGTTGATCTCGCCCCAGGGGGTGCGCCAGTCGCCGAAGTCCTCTTCGAGCGTCGCGGTCGCCGCTCGAAGGGCCTCCAGGCGGTGCTCGTCCGTGACGTCGGCCCCGCGGGCCATTCCCCGCAGCTCCGTGGCCCAGTAGATGGCGAGTGACGTCTCGATCGACTCCACGCCGAAGCGCCGGTCCCAGTCACGCAGCATCGCGACTTGCTCGGCGAGGTCGGGGTCCGCTCCCGCCGATTCATGCGCCTGTACGAGCGGGGGAATCAGTTCTTCGAAGACCGGCAGCCAGCTGTCGTACGCCGCGTCGATGAGCCGCTGCAGGGTGAAATCCGAGCGTTCGCTCAAGACACGGATGGCGTGTACACCCCGCGCGTTTTCACCGTAGCGGTCCATGTAGGCCGGGTAGTCGCTCTGGAGGGGTGTGTCGGGCGAGTCGCCCGCCGCCGAGAACGGCCAGTTGTTGGTGCACATGACCCAGCCGCTGGAGGGATTCACAACCAGTGGGCTGTCGTCGACGGAGTGCAGGCCCTGCCAGGCGGTCGCGGGGTCGTTGCCGTCGACGGGTCGGCTCCAGTCGAAGTCCGGGTCCCGAATGGGAACGTAGTTGGCGTGGAAGTACGCCACGTTGCCCTCGGCGTCCGCGAAGAGGGTGTTGTTGGACGAGTTCGTGTGGAGGTTCATGACCTCCTTGTACTCATCGTAGTTCGCTGCCTTGGTCCGCGTGTACGACTGCGTGAGTGCATCGACGGGCTCGAACATGAGCTTGACCGCGACCCAGGCGCCATCGGCGCTGCGCACGATCGGTCCCTCGTGACTGTAGTAGACCTCGAACGAGCGCTCCGACCTGGTCGCGCCGTCACGGTAGGGCACGGTGATGGTCTCGCGACGCATCTGCCGCTCCTCCTCGCCGTACATGTAGTACACCTCGCCGTCGCGCTCGACGACGTCGTAGGCGAACTCGTCGATGGCGTCGGCTCCCGTCGAGGTGTGCATCCAGCCGGCGGTTTCGTTGAAGCCCTGGTAGATGAAGAACTGGCCCCAGGTGACGGCACCGTAGGCGTTGAGCCCTTCCTCGCTGACCATGTGCACCTCGGCCCGGAAGTAGAACGAGGTGTGGGGATTGATCAGGAGAAGTGCGTTGCCCGACTCGGTGTTCGATGGCGCGACCGCGAAGCCGTTCGAGCCCGTGGGCTCCGGGATCACATTGGCCGAGTGGGTCATCTCGTCGATCAGTGGAGAGGCGTCACCCACCATGACCTCTTCTTCGGCCCCGTAGAACTCGCTCAGGCCGCGCGTCGAAATGCGTTCGATGTCGCCGCCGATGCTGCCCTCGGTGAACGACAGCGCCATCCACGGCTCGTAGCGATCGATCGCCCGCCGCTCGACATCGGGGTGGGTGTGGAGGAAGTAGTTGAGTCCGGCGGCCCAGCTGTCCATCAGGGCCTTCAACTCGTCGGGGCTGCCGTCGTAGCGCGCGCGAAGATCGTCGGGGTCGACGAACAGCTTCATGCGCAGGTCGTCCCAGATCGCCTCCTCGCCCTCGGCTTCCGCGAGGCGGCCGAGCGAGAACATGTAGTTGCGCTCGATCCGCTTGTAGTCGTCTTCGGCCTGGGCGTAGACCATGCCGAACACCACATCGGCGTCGGTGGCCCCGTAGACGTGCGGGATGCCCCAATCGTCGCGAATCACCTCGACCCGCGCCGCCTGCGCCTCCCATGCGGTCACCTCGGGATCGGCGCCCGACGAGTCCTGCGGAGCGCAGGCGACGGCGACGGTCAGCAGGATCAGACTCACCTTCTTCATGTCGTTCCTCCGCTCTGCGGGGGTTTCGATCGCGCGCTCGTAGATGTCGGTCGCGGGCGGGCAGCGGGCGTGGTCCGGCTCGGGTCGCGCCGTCGCATCGACGACGGCGGGCCCGTGTCAGTCGAGTTCTTCGAGGTGGTGGAAGAGCTTCACTCCGCGCTCCTCGAGATGCCTCAGCACGTATTCGAAGCAGGTGGCGTCGCGCCCCACCGTCTCGGCGGGTGCCACCCCGGGCGTCGTCCAGTCGCCCTGGGCGACGAGGCGGACCATCGCCGCACATGTATAGCCGGTGGTCCGGGCCATCGACGACGTTTCGGTCTCGGTGTTGTAGTAGTCGAGCAGGTCGTAGGTGTGGCGGACGCGGCGTTCGTCCTGCACCCCTTCGATCGTGAAGCGCCCCACGGTCAGGTCGGGCTCGCCCTCGCCGAACTGCCAGGCATCGAAGAGCAGCGTCTCGGTCACATCGCGCGGGCGCACGAGACCGGAAGGTGCGATGATCTCGCGGTCGTCGAAGAAGCCGGCCTCGCGGAGGACCCGCATGCGCTCGGCATGCCCGGGATACCGGATCGTCTTTTCCACCAGGTCGGGGGTGGTGCTCGTTTCGATCAACGTGCGCAGCCCATCGGTGTTGAACGCCTCGAGCGTCCCCAGTCCAGGGAAGTGCACCAACTCCACCTCCGACAGGGCCGGAAGGACCACGTCCTTGCCGTGGCGGCGGAGCCTCGCTGGGCGCATGTACTCGCGCAGTACGTCGGCGGGCGAGAAGGGCGCCTTGTATTCCCAGGGCCAGTCGCGCTCGACCGGAAGTCCCCCGACCAGACAACGAAACGACGTCGTTTCGTCGAGCGTGGCCTCCATGTGCCCCAGGATGAGGTTCGAGAGACCCGGCGCCACGCCGCAGTCGACCAGGCAGGGCACGCCCTCCTCCCGCGCGAGCTCGTCGAGTCCGAAGGCGTCTTCCTCGAAGAACGAGATGTCGACCACGGGCTTTCCTTCGCCGAGGGCGACTTCGACCGTCCGGTAGCCCATGAACCCAGGCACGCACCCGACCACGAGGTCGGCGTCGGCGACCGCTTCGGCCACGCGGTCGGGGTTGGTCAGATCGTGCAGCTCGAGTTCGACTCCCATGCCTTCGAGTCGGTCCATGGCGAGCGGGTCGAGGTCGACCACCTTGACCGAGAAGGTGGGTTCGGCCGACAGATCACGGACGATCGCGCCGCCCACGCGGCCGGCTCCGAGTACGACGATATTCACGAGGGGGCTCCGAGGGCGAGGAACGGGGGCAATCGCCGAGGGTCGCCTGAAATGAGGCGCCAGCGACGAACCCGATCAAGGGCCCTCAGTTCAGAAGTGCGAACGAGATCGCGATCCGCCCGTTCAGACTCCAGCGCAGCCACCCCGTCCGACGCTCAGCCTCGGACTCGTGAAGGGTCTCGACTTCGACCCACTCTCCCCGAATCGTGATCGGGAGCAGGGGCTGTGGCTCGAACCCAGGGAGACGCTCGCCATCGTCGTCCGGAGACCCCCGCACGGGATTCCGCTCGGGATCGAGTGTCTCGATGCTGTAGACGCGGAGCAGGAACTCGGGCCAGGGGTGGAAGGCGACGGCCTCGCGGGCGATCCAGACGGTGCGCGGGGTCATCCGCGGTCGAGGCTCGACGGCGTTGACCTCGACCTCGATCCAGTTCCGGGTCAGCGTTTCGGCATACAACCAGAGCAGGTCGTAGTCGAGCTTCATTCCGGTCGGTGCGAACCAGGGCGGCGCGTACTCGATCCCGATGTAGTGGTCGCCGGCGGCGAAGGTGACGCTGTCGATCGGGGTTGCCGCGTCGGGGAGAGTGCCGGGCGTGGGCGACCCGTAGAAGTAGAGGGGTGCGGCCGGGTCGAGAGGCGGCTGCACGACGCCCACGCCGAGCGGCCGCGGGTCGGTCTCGACCTGGGCCCCCGCCGGCGACGGCGCGCCGACGAGGACCCAGCCGATCAAGAGGAGAGGCGCGGGGGCCCACACCTCGATCACGCGTTCAGCCGCCGAACATCTGCTGGCGCTTGTATCCTGCCGGGGGTTCGAAGTCGGCCGGGTCGAGCGTGCGCCGCTCGGCGCTCCGAAGCGTCGACTCCTGTTCGATCTCTCCCCGCTCGTCCAGCTCGTGCGTCACGACGGGGAAGCCGTTCTCGAGGTCGAAGTGGCGGAAGGGATTCTCGGCCATCGGCCGGTCCGAGCCGGGCATCGTCGGCATCGCGTCGAGGAAGTCGTCGAAGAAGTCGACCATCCCCGTGATGGCCTCGCGTACTTCGTCGGCGCCCTCGATCTCGCTCCACGGCGCGACCCAGAGACGGCGCCGCAGCTCGCCGTCTTCGTACACCTCCCACTCTTCCGACCGGAAGCCCGCCTTGGTGTCGGAGCGACCCGACTTGCGGACGTCGATCTCAGGAGGAGCCGCCGCCATGTCGGGCATACCCGGCATCCCCTGTGCTCCCATCCGCTCGACGAGGGCGCGCTGCTCCGCCGGAAGCTGGGCCAACATCTCCTCCATCTCGGCCATCATGGAGTTGATCTGGGAGCTGAGCGCCTGGAGTCCCTCTTCATCGATGAGCATGTAGCTTTGGTCGTCATCGTTGATGACCACCATTTCGCGACGCTCGCCGTTGAAGACCATCCGGCCACTTTCGGCGCCGGAGAACCCCATTGCGACGTGGGGACCCTCCACCCGCAACTCCGCCACATCGGTCAGCGCGGGCGATTCCCGGTAGTCGGTGGTTTCGATTTCGTAGACGACCCCCGGAACGGCGAGGGAGCTGCCCAAGGCCGCGAGCAGCGCGAGCGGTGCAACTGCGAGGAGAGCGGTGGAACCTCGACGCATGACGGATTCTCCTGGTCCGAAGTGGGGAGCCGGTGGGTATCCGGAACGCGTGATGGAGCCCCGGAGACGCACTCGGGGTACACCACGCCAGGATCGAACGGTTCCTTCGATCACCCTCGTCTTCTCCACGGTGGATCCCATGTCCGAGTCCGATATCGTCGTCGTCGCCCGGTTCACGTACCGCCACGAGGCGGAGTTCGCGGGAGGTTTCCTGGGGGATGCGGGAATCCCGCACTCGGTGCTCGTCGACGACCACGGTGGCCACATCACGCTCAGCAACTCGGCCAAGGTGGTGGTCGCCGCCGAGCACGTCGTTCAGGCGCGTGAGGTGTTGCGCGAGGCCGGCCTCGAATCGAGCTGACGCGGAAGAAGGTTCCCGGATCACCAGGCCCCGGCTACTGTATCTGGTCTGTGGTCGGCGTGAGGTCACGCCCTGTGTGTCTGACAATCTGGGGTAGACGGATGAAGAAGATCGGGAGTTCGATTCTCGCCGCAGCGGTCTTTGCCGCTTTGGGAGGCACTCCGGTGCTCGCCCAGTCGTTCATGCCGGCCGAGGGGCCGGTGATGGAGCGCGCCGGCTTCGGGGTGGCCCTGGCGGTCAATGGGTCCGAAGTGCTGGTTGGGGAGCCCTCCAACGTCATGCGTTCGGGGATGGTCTACGTCTACACGCAGGGAGCCGACGGCGAGTGGGTCGAGTCGGCGGCCTTCGGTGCCTCGGATGGTGAGACGGGCGACGGCTTCGGTGCCAGCCTCGGGTCCGACGGCGATTATCTCCTGGTCGGCGCCCCCGGCGGCGTCTACGGCTTCGTCCGCGCGGACGGCGCGTGGATGGAAGAGGGGATGCTGCCGACCCCCTCGATGATGGGTGACGAGAACGGCTTCGGGAGCACGATCGCCGTCTCTGGAGACGTGGCCCTCGTCGGTGCCCCCGGCGCCAACGACGACACGGGCGCCGTCTTCGTCTACCGTCGCACGGGCGACGGCTGGGCCGAAGCGGGCACGCTGACCGCCGAGGGTGGCGCGGCGGGCGACGCCTTCGGTGCCTCGATCTCCTTCGATGGCGCGGTGGCGCTCGTGGGAGCGCCGACGGCCAACAACCGGACCGGCGCCGTGTACGTGTTCGAAGTGCAGGGGTTCGACTTCGAGAGCGCGGGATCGCTTCCGGCCGATGGAATGGCGCGCAATGACCGCTTCGGCTCGAGCATCTTCTACGCCGACGCGACCGCGATGGTCGGAGCGACCGGCGCCAACGGTGGTGCCGGGGTGGTCCACGCCTTCCGTGCGACCGACGACGGCTGGATCCCGTTCTCCACCCTCGCGGCGTACGACCCGACACCCCGGGCTGGCTTTGGATCTTCCGTTCTGCGTGTGGATGATCGCATCTGGATCTCGGCTCCGATCGCCAACCGTGGCTCCGGCGCGGTCTACACCTTCCGCATTCAGGAGGGTATGATCGCCGGCGTCGACCGCATCATGAGCGAGGAACTCGCGGGGCGCACCGCCGCCGGTGCCGGCATGGTCGCCGGGGAGGGCTTCGTCGCCGTTTCGGCGCCGAGTGCCGACCGCGGGGCGGGGAAGGTCGTGATCTTCGAGGAGGAGAGCGGCGAGTGGATGGCCGATGCCGCCGTCCAGAGCGACCCGGAAGGCTACGACCCCGTGCGCGGCGAAGAGGTGAAGTGTGAAGACGGCTCGGCGGTGGCCTGGGACTGCGGTGAGGTCGACCTGGTCTCGTTCGTGCCGGTGCTCGAGCTGTCGGGTGACCGTGCCCGCGGAATCGTCACCAACGACAACTGGGGCTGGGAGGATCCCGAGACCGGGAAGCTCTACGCCCTGGTGGGGATGACCGACCGGGCCTCGTTCGTCGACATCTCCGACGTCACGAACCCGGTCGTCGTCGGCACACTGGCGATGACCGAGGGGGCCAACGGGAGCGCGTGGCGGGACCTCAAGACCTACGACAACCACGTCTACATCGTCTCGGATGGAGCCGGACCGCACGGCATGCAGGTCTTCGACCTGACGCGTCTGCGGGAGTTCGACGGCGGTGAGCCGATGGTGTTCGATGCCGACCTCACCTACCGGGAGATCGCGTCGGCGCACAACATCGTGATCAACGAGGAGTCGGGTTTCGCCTACATCGTGGGCGCGAGCGGGGGTGGCGAGACGTGTGGCGGTGGCCTGCACATGATCGACATCCGCACCCCGAAGCAGCCGACCTTCGCCGGATGCTTCGCCGATCCGCAGACGGGTCGCGCCAGTACGGGGTACTCGCACGACGCCCAGTGCGTGAACTACGTGGGTCCCGACTCGGACTATGCGGGTCGCGAGATCTGCATGGGTGCCAATGAGACCGCGATTTCGATCGCCGACGTGACCGACAAGGAGAACCCGATCGCCATCTCGCGGGCGTCGTACCCCAGCGTCGGGTACTCGCACCAGGGCTGGCTGACCGACGACCACCGGTTCTTCTACCTCAACGACGAGCTCGACGAGCTCAACGGGACCGAGCGGACGCGCACCATGATCTGGGACGTGTCGGACCTCGACGACCCGCAGTTGGTGAAGGAGCACATGGGGACGCAGGAGTCGTCGGACCACAACCTGTACATCGTGGGCAACCTGATGTACCAGTCGAACTACCGGTCCGGGCTCCGTATTCTCGACATCTCCACGCCGGAAGATCCGACCGAGGTCGCCTACTTCGACACGGTGGCCTACGGTGACAACTCCGCCGGGATGGGTGGTTCGTGGAGCAACTACCCGTTCTTCAACAACGGCGTCGTCATCGTGACGAGTGGCAACGAGGGCCTGTTCCTCGTTCGTCCCACCGTCCGGCGCACGGTCTTCTGATCGGAGGCTGGCTCTTCAACACCCTTCTGGGGGATCCCTGAAGACCGGACTTGCATATGAGATGGGGGAGGGGAGGGCTGCGGCCCACCCTCCCCCGTCGCGCTCCAGGCTCGACGGATCGCAGGTCGAGCCCGACCCATAGAGGAATCCATGACCACCACGCATCTGTTCGCCCGATCGACCGCCCTCGTCGCGGCGCTTTCGATCCTCGTGCCCGCAGGGAACGTACGGGCCCAGGACTACGTCTATGCCGCCAATCAGGGGGACGCCACGGTCGCCGTGATCGATATCGCGACCCTCGAGGTGGTCGAGACGGTCGATCTGAAGCCGCTGGGCTTTTCGGAGAATGCGAAGCCCCACCACATCGCGGTCGAGCCCGACGGGTCGGCGTGGTACATCTCGTTGATCGGCGAGAACCGGGTGCTGAAGTTCGATCGCGACAACAATCTGATCGACCAGGGTGAGTTCGAGGTGCCCGGGATGCTCTCGATCGATCCCGGGAGCGACCTGCTCTACGTCGGTCGGTCGATGAGCGCGGTGAATCCTCCGCAGCGCATCGGCGTGATCGAGCGCTCGTCGATGAGCGTCGACGAGATCGACGTGCTCTTCCCCCGGCCGCACGCGCTGCGTGTGCACCCCTCGGGGTCATGGGTCTACTCCGCGTCGCTCGGCGTCAACCAGATGGGCGCCGTCGACGCCGAATCGTGGGACCTCTCGCTGATCGACGTGGAGGGCGAGGCCCACGCGCTCGTCCAGTTCGCCGTGTCGCCCGACGGGGCGACCCTCGTGGGGACGGCCGAACTTACCGGCCAGCTCCTGGTCTTCGACGTGTCGGATCCGGGTGCCCCGTCGTTCGTGCGCGCCATCGAGGTGGGATCGCGTCCCTGGCATCCGGTCTACGGCCGCGATGGTCGCCACGTCTACTTCGGCAACAAGGGTGACAACACCGTGGTCGAGGTCGACGTCGAGGCCGGCCGTGTGTCCCGCACCTTCGCGGTGCCGGGCGCCGACCAGCCGCACGGCAGCGTGTTGAGTCCCGACGGACATCTTCTGTTCGTCTCCAACAACGGTCCCGGGGGCATGCAGATGGACATGGGCGGCGGGATGGACCATTCCGCCATGGACCACGCGGCGATGGGGCACTCCGCGATGGAGGAGGACGCCGTCTCGTACGACACCGGGACCGTCGCCGTCATCGACCTCGATACGGGCGAGGTGGTGAAGGTGATCGAGGTCGGCGGCAACGCGACGGGTCTCGGCGTTCGCGATCCGCGATGACGCCATCCCGGGCGCTACAGATGAGAGTGTTCGGCGCGGCCCTGCTCGTGGCCATGGCCGCGTGCGGGGCCGGCGTCGCGAATGGAGAAGGTGGCGGCCCCTCGACGCGAGGAGTCCCTTTCGAAGTCGACGATCCGCTCGAGCGGCAGATCCGCCCCTTCGCCGTTGTCGACGAGCGCGGCGAGGCTGTCGAGCACCCGTTCCTCGGAGGCTTCGTCGTGCCTCGCCCGCAGCTCGTCGACATCGACGGTGACGGCGACCTCGACCTGTTCGTGCAAGAGCGCACGGGCGAGCTGATCCACCTCGAGAATGTCGGTTCTGCCGGGCAACCGAGGTTCGAGTGGCGCACCGATGCGTTCCAGGATCTCGACATCGGGGAGTGGGGCCGATTTCACGACCTCGACCGCGATGGTGACATCGATCTGCTGGCCGAGGAGCGCTTCAGCTACGTGCGCTACTTCCGCAACGACGGGAGTCCCACGGCACCTCGCTTCGTGCTCGCGACGGACTCGCTTCGCGACGACCAGGGGCGCGCGATCTTCTCGGACCGTCAGAACATCCCGTCGCTCGTCGATCTGGACTGCGATGGTGCGACCGATCTGTTCCTCGGTCGGGTCGACGGCACCGTCGCCCGCTATGAGGAGATCGCCCTCGACGAGGCCGGGAACCCCGTGTTCACCCTCGTCGACCCCCGCTTCGAAGACATCGAGATCGTGGCCCAATTGGCGGTCCCGGGTGGGCCGGAGGCCGCGCCGACATCGCGCCACGGCGCCAATTCGATGGCCTTCGCCGACGGCGATGGTGACGGCGACGTCGATCTCTTCTGGGGTGACTACTTCGAGCCCGGTCTTCTGTTCATCGAGAACTACGGGACCTGCGAGTCGCCCGATCTCCGCTCGACCCCCGAGCCCATGACGGAGGGTGGCGAGCTGATCACGACCAGTGGGTACAACGCCCCGTACCCGGCCGACATCGACGGCGACGGCGATCTCGACCTGTTCATCGGTGTGCTGGGGGGGGCCTTCAACGCCAACCGCACGTCGGTCGAGAACTTCCGCTGGTACGAGTCGCTCGACGACGGATCTCTGGTCGAGCGTAGCCGGCGATTCATTTCACAGATCGACGTCGGGAGCGAGACCATCCCCGCGTTCCAGGACCTCGATGGCGACGGGGACGCTGATCTGGTGGTTGGTTCGAAGCTCGATCCCGTGGGGTTGGACGCCGGACGGCTCCACACGTTCGAAAATGTGGGGAGCGCTCAGGAGCCTCGCTTCGAACACCGCTCCTCGGCGCTGCTCGTCGACTCCTACCACTACGCGCCGGCCTTTTCGGATCTCGATGGCGACGGTCGACCCGATCTGCTGCTCGGTACCTGGAATCAGGACGTGCGTCTGTTTCGGCAGGCGTCGGGCGATCCGTTCGCCTGGGAGCCCGTGGCCGAGGAGGCGCTTGTCGAGCTGCCCCGGGGCAGTCACTCGGTGCCGGTGGCGGGTGATCTCGATGGAGACGGAGATCTCGACCTTCTGGTGGGCGAGGCGTCCGGCGAGGTGAACTTCTTCCGGAACGTCGGGTCGGCTGGGGCGCCCGTGTTCGAACTGGTGACGGAGCGTCTGAGCGATCTCGATGTGGGGCGGAGGAGCGCTCCCACGCTGATCGATCTCGACGGCGATGGCGACCTCGACCTCTTGGTGGGGCGTGAAGACGGCGGCGCGGCGGTGTTCCGCAACGTCGGGGGGGTCGCCGAACCCAGCTTCGAGGCGGCCGACCCTCTCGCTACCGCGTTTCCCAAGTACTCCGCCTTCGCCACCTCCGATGTCGATGCCGACGGCGATCTCGACCTCGTGGTCGGGGGGCTGAGCGGGGGACTCGTCTTCTACAGGAACACCCGGTAGCGGTGGGTCGAACACCTCGCGATGAGGCCGCGGCTGGGCTGGCCGCACGCGTCGTCGATGCGGAACCGCCCGGTGGGCGCGCCCTCGTCCTCGAAGACGCTCGCCCGGACGTGGCCGCCGCCCTCGCGCGGGATACGGGTGGTGTGGCGACCTGGTCGAGGTTCGTCGGAGAAGCCGACTGGCCTCCCCTCGACGACGCGTATGCGTGGGTGGGGATACGCCTTCCCAAGTCCCGTCGAGAACTCGAGATGCTCCTGGCGATCGCGGCCGCAGCGTTGGAGGTCGACGGCCGGCTGATCGTCTACGGCGCCAACGATGAAGGGGTCCGGTCGGTGGCGCGACGGCTCGGTCCGGAGTTCGGGTCGGTCGAAACCCTCGCTACCGGCGGCCACTGCCGCGTGGTCGGCGCCCGCCGATCCGGTCAGCGGGCGACGCGAGGAGGGAGGCGGGAGGATTGGCGCGCCACGAGCCAGGTCGACCTGGGATCGGGCCCGCGGGAATGGGTGTCGTATCCTGGGGTGTTCGCGCACGGTCGCCTCGACGAGGGGACGGCGCTCCTGCTCGCGCACCTTCCGGCCGTACCGCCGGACGCTCGCGTGCTCGACTACGGCGCGGGCTCCGGGTTCCTCGCGGCCGGTTTGCTGGGAGTGGAGCCGACGGCCCAGGTGACCGCGCTCGAGCCCGATCGGCTCGCGGCTGCGGCCGCTGCCGAGAACGTTCCCGAGGCGACGGTGCGAACCGGTCGTGGCTGGACTGCGCTCGCGGGGTGCGGGCCCTGGCGGGTCGTCGTATCGAATCCCCCGTATCACCACGGCACCTCCGAGACCATGCGCGAGATCGAAGCGTTCCTGAGCGGTGCCTCCGCGCACCTCGAGCGTGGCGGTGTGCTGCGCTGCGTCGTGCAGCGTCGATTCCCCTTTCGCAAGATCGCGGAGCCTGCAGGGCTGCGCTCGGTCTGCACCGTGGCCGACGGAGGTCCGTATCGGGTCTGGGAGGCCGTCGCGTGATCGCCCGCTGGTCCCGGGTCGCTGCAATGAGTGCCGCGCTGGCGGGATGCGCCGATGTCGGCCCGCCCACCTGGTCGGCCGATGCGGCGCCGATCGTCTACGAAAACTGTGCCCCCTGCCACCGTCCGGGGGGACCGGCCCCGTTCACCTTGCTCAGCTACGACGACGCGGTCGAGCGCGCCCAGCGGATTCGGCGAGCGGTCTCGCAGGGGCGGATGCCGCCGTGGTTGCCCTCGGCGCACACCGTGGCGTTCGAGGCCGATCGCCGCCTCGCACCCGACGAGGTCGAGACGCTGATCGCGTGGATCGACCAGGGCACGGCCCGTGGAGACGCAGGAGCCGAGCCGCCGGCCCCGACCTGGGCGTCGGGGTGGGCGCTCGGTGAGCCCGGCCTGGTGCTCACGATGGACGCGGCGTACCCGCTCCCGGGCGATGGTCCCGACCACTTCCGCAACTTCGTTCTCCCGATTCCGGTCGATGGCCCTCGCTTCGTCCGGGCGGTCGAACTCAGGCCCGGCAAACCGGAGGTGGTCCACCACGCTACGATGCAGGTCGATCCGACCGCGTCGTCGCGCATCGCCGACGCTGCCGACCCCCTCCCGGGGTACGACCAGATGTTCAGCCGCGCCATGGCGCAGCCTCCCGGAGGCTTCTTCCTCGGGTGGACACCCGGTCGCACCGCGACGCCCTTCCCCGAGGGGATGGCATGGCGTGTCGAGCCGGGCACCGACTTCGTGGTCCAGCTCCACCTTCGCCCGACGGGTGAACCCGCCGACGTCGACTTCGAGGTGGGCTTCTACTTCGCCGACGAGCCGCCCACCCGGATGCCGGTGATCGTGCGCCTGGGCGGACAGTCGATGGATATTCCCCCGGGAGAGGCGCGCTACCTCGTGGAGGACTCGATCCGCCTTCCCGTGGCGGTGCAGGCGATGGGGGCCTTTCCGCACGCGCACTACCTCGGCCGATCGATGCGCGTCGTCGCCGAGCCGCCCGGTGGTCCGGAGGTCGTCCTCATGGACATCCCCCGCTGGGACTTCAACTGGCAGGACGAATACCGCTATGCGTCGCCGGTCGCTCTCCCCGCGGGAACGATGCTGCGTCTCACGTACAGCTTCGACAACTCGGCCGACAACGAGCTGAATCCCTTCGACCCTCCCCGGCGCGTGGTCTACGGGCCGGCGTCGTCCGACGAGATGGCCGAATTCTGGTTGCAGGTCGTCACGGCCGACGAGACCGATCTCCGCGAGCTGGCAGGAGCCCTGACCGACAAGGATCGTCGCGACAAGGCCGAGGGGTATCGCTTCATGTTGGGCCTCGACCCCGGGGACGCCGAGTCGCATCTCGGCCTCGGCACACTCGCCCAGGCGCAGGGAGAGTTGCTGGAGGCGGCCGAACACTATCAGACGGCGCTCGACCTCCGTCCCGATCTGCCCCGGGCCTGGTACAACCTCGCGCTGATCCAGGAGGAGTGGGGCGACAACGCAAGCGCGCTGCGCTCCTACGAACAAGCCGTCGCGGCGCTTCCGCAGTACCCCCAGGCGCTGAGCAACCTCGGTCGCCTACAGGCCCGCCGTGGCGAGCGCGAGGAGGCGCTCGCGATTCTGCAGCGGGCGGTCGAGACCGATTCGAGCAATGCGGAGTCGTGGAACAATCTCGGCGGCATCCTTCTCGACCTCGGCCGGGCGCAGGAAGCCGAGTCCGTCCTGGCGCGGGCACTCGCGCTGCGGCCCGACTTCGCCCCCGCGGTGTTCAACCGCTCGCGCGCGCTGGCGGCCACGGGTCGAGTCGAAGAAGCGCTCGCTGAACTCAACCGCGGACTCGAACTGGACCCGGGCAACATCGAGCCGATCATGGCACTCGCCTGGCAGATGGCCACCACACCCGACGAGGCGCATCGCTACCCTGAGATCGCGGGGGGGCTCGCCGAGCAGGTGCTCGAGCGAACCGGTCCCCACCCAGTGGTCTCCGACGTGGCGGCTGCGGCCTACGCGGCTGCGGGGCGCTTCGATCGAGCCGTGCGGCTGATCGACGATGCGATCGCCGAGGCCCGTCGCCGGGGGGACGACGCGCGGCTACCCGAGCTGCAGGAACGGGCGGCCCTGTATCGGTCGGGCCGCCCGTTCATCCAGCGTCAGCTTCGCCCAGCCCGGTCTCCATGACGAACCGGGTCAGCCCCGCGATGGTCCTTATCCGCAACTTGGTCATGACACGCTCTCGATGCGTCTCGACCGTACGATGGCTGATGCCGAACGACTCGCCGATTTCGCGGGCGGTGCGTCCCTGCGCGACCTGCATCAACACCTCGCGCTCTCGCGGCGTCAGCTGATCCAGCCGTGACCTTCGGTGCTCGGCCTCGAGCTCCGAGCGGAGGGCGACCGACAACTGGTGCGTCACGCGGTCGCTCAGGTACTCGCGGCCTTCGTGGACGGTCTGGATCGCCTCGCGGAGTTCGGCGGGTCCGGCGTCCTTCAGGACGTACCCGTCGGCGCCGGCCCGCATCGCTTGCAGCACATACTCCGGGTCGTCGAACATGCTCAGGATCAGGATTCCGATCGACTGGCCGTCGTCGCGGAGACGCTGCGTGACCTCGAGGCCCGTCAGCTGCGGCATCGAGACGTCCAGCACGACGATGTCGGGCGACGTGGAGGCGACCACGTCCAGCGCCTCCAGGCCGTCGCCGGCCTCGCCCACGACCTCGACTCGAGGCGCTCTCTCCAACACGTGTCGGATTCCTTCCCGCACGATCGCGTGGTCGTCGGCGACCACGACCCGAATACTCGACTCGGTCACTGCACTGTCTCCTTCGCCCAGGGAACCCACACCGCCAATTCGCCGCCGCCGTCCTGCGCCGGTCGAACGTCGACACGACCCCCGAGCGCAGTGACCCGTTCCCGAATCCCCGCGAGCCCCGAGTGGCGGCTGTTGCCTTCGATCTGGAACCCCTCGGGGATCCCGCTCCCGTCGTCTCTCACCTCGAGGTGCAACTCGTCGCCCTCGACCTGGAGGGTGATCCACGCCGACCGCGCGTTCCCATGTCGGACGGCGTTGGCGAGGGCTTCCTGCACCGCTCGGTACAGCGCCAACTCGGTCTCCGGGTCGAGCTCTTCGAGCCGGCGGGGCGTGTCGAAGTGGATGGCCATCGCCTCGGCGTCTCCCGACAGGTCGCGCGCGAGCGCGCGCAGCGCCGGGACGAGCCCGAGGTCGTCGAGCGCCACGGGCCGCAGGTTGCGGGTCAGCCCGCGGATCGAGCGGATCGTGCCCCCCACCAGGGTGCGCACCTCGTCGAGACCGTCGGTCATCTCCGGCGTCCCCTGCTCCGCGAGCAAGCCGAGGCGCAGGTTGACCGCTGCCAGGATCTGTGCGGTCTCGTCATGCAGTTCGCGCGAGATCCGTTCTCGCTCTTCTTCATGGCGATGGACCATTCGGGTCTGAAGACGCTCGAGCTCCCGGCTGCGTGCCTCGAGTCGACGCGTCAACGCGGCGTTCTCGAGGGCCGCCCCGACTTGCTGTCCCAACGCCAGGAGAAAGCGGGTGTCGAGCGCGGTGAAGGGGTCGCGGGCGTCGCCCACGACCACGAGCGAGCCGGCCACCTCACCATTCTGGATCACCGGTAGCGCGGCCAGGTAGCGCGGCTCTCCAGGCCCCGCCGGGCCTCCCAGCCGGGGTGAAGCGACCTGGGGCTCGCCCGTGTCGACCACCTGTGCGAGCACGGCGCGAACCCGCGGCTCCGGCGAGGAGTTCACCCAGTGCCGACAGTCGCCCGACGCGGCGATCGCGGGTATGCCGGCTCCGGGAGCGACCGCGTCGAGGAACAGCGCGCTTCCCCGCACCGAACGTAGTGTGACCGCCCGATCCATCAGGGCGTCGGGGAGGTCTTCCACACGCTCGCGGGGCTGCAACTCGGCCGACAGCGCCGACAACGTGCGGAGCCCTTCGTCGAGGTCTTCGAGCACGAGGAACAGGATGCCGGCGCCGAGCACCAACTCGAAGCCGATGTCGAGGTAGTAACCCCACGGATTCCAGACGCCGCGCGCACGCAGGAACGGATAGTCGAGGTGGTGCAGCGCCCACAGCGCCATCGCGCCGGCCAGCCAGCGGGCGGCGGTGGAGCCGGTCTCCCGGGCGTACCGATGAAACGCCCACGCCGTCCCCGCCGTCGCCAAGCTCAGGAAGAGAACCGCGGGCAGGGCAGCCAGAATGAAGGTGTCGAGCTCGTAGATGGCCGCGTACGACCACACGAGCGGGAACAGCACCAGCAACGCGAAGCGCGGCTGCCACTCCAGTCGGCGCCAGAAGACCAGGGCGGCCCAGAGGAGGGCGAGGGCGGTCCATCCGGTCAGGACCTGATGCCAGAAGAGCCAGACGCTCCGGCCCGTGTGCATGAACGAGATGATCGCGCCCATGCGCAGCGCGTAGACTCCCCAGGCGAAGGCCCAGGCGAGGAAGTAGGGCTTGGTGTAGCGGCGGTGTAGCCCGACGCACATCACCCCCAAGCCGATCGTGACGATCGCCTGGAAGTAGGCTGCCGCGAGCTCCGAGAGAGCGGCCTGGGGTACCGAAAGATCCATGACCGAAGGTCTCCACCCGCGCCGACCCGGGCAACCGGGATTCCCGCGGGTGGAGACCCTCGGTGTGGATCAGTTGCGCGGCATCTCGGGTGGCACGGGCTCCTCGGTGATACGCCGCATCAGCGCGGCCCGGTCGCCGGCGCCGAGTAGCGGGGATTGTGCGAGGCGCTCCGCCCTCTGAGCGAGTGTGAAGGCGTTCCGGCTGCGACCGTCGGCTTCGGCGACGAAGGCGGCGTCGAGAAACGATCGGGCCGCCGCGCTCAGATCACCGAATTCGAGAGCACTCTCGGCCGCGCGGGTGAGGTCGCGGACGGCGTCGGACTGGTGGCCGCTGTAGTAGGCGAGCAGTCCGGCCTTCCGGAAGTGCTTGGCTGCGGCCGGATCTCCCTCTCGCATCTCGGCTGCGCGGCGGTAGAGCCGGGCCGCCTTGGCCCAATCCTGAACCTCGACGGTCGCTTCGGCGGCGCGCCGCTCGATCTCGGTCGTGTCGAGGGCATCGCCGCTCTGACCGAGCGGCGCCGCGTACTGAGCCGAGGCCGCCGAAGCCGAGACGGCCATCGCGGCCGCGAATAGGCCTGCCCGACGTATCCACGTCGTCATCATCGTCATCCTCCCATCCCTGTGGATTCGGGCCTCGTTGGGTTCGAGGCCGCCGGACACCGACCCCCGTCGGTCGTCCACTCTCTCTCTTAGACGTACGAACCCCCCGAAGGGTTTCCTTTCAGCGGATTCGAATCGCCTGTTGGACCATACCGGCGTTGGCGCTCTCGGCGTGAACGGCCACCAGCCGAAGGGCGAGAGCGCCGCGCGCCGACTCGGTCGGGATCGTGATCTCGCCCTCGTAGATGCTCGTTTCTCCGGTCCAGGTCAGAGGCTGCGATGCGACGACGGCGCCGTCGAACACGAGATCTGCCGACAGGGTGTAGCTCGAAGAGTCCCAGAGGCCGTCGGGCTCGGTGGGGCACCCGCACAACATCGTGACCCGAGCCCGCACCCCGATCCGCTCACCCGGTGTGGCTTCGGTGGGGGCGTCGATGACCTCGACCGTGAAGCCGTGCAACGTGAGGATCACCCCGTCGCCGGTGATGTCGTGTCCGGGTACGAGAAGGAGCGACACCGTCGCGCTTTGGCTGGCATGCGGCGTGTCGAGCGGGCCCACGGCTTCGATCAGGACGCGCGTGGGTCGCACCAGATCCAGGGTGGCGACGAATTGCCCGGCTCCCTCGGTGTCGAAGACGCCCCCCTCTCGGGGGCGATCTCCCATGATCGCCTGCGTATCGCCCGTCCCGCCCTCCTGCACGCCGGTCGCGAGAATGTCGCCCGTCTGCGTGTCGCGGATCGTGATGCGAGCGCCTCCGACGCCAGACCCGATGATCTTGGCGTCCTGGGCGATCGCACGCACGACAACGGTGGTCGGCGTCGGGGTTTGTGCAGCCGAGGCGGCCGGCAGGCCGAGGCCGGCTGCGCCGAGAAGGAGGTGCGTCGTCCATCGAAGCGCGTTGGTCATCGAAGCCTCACCAACCCATGGTGCCGGGCCCCCCCTTGAAGGGTCCCTTGATTTCGGGTGTGATCCACCCGCCGTAGAAGCCCCCGGGCTGGGGCGCGACGGCTCGTCCTCCGACGGTACAGCGATCCATGCGCCCTGCATAGAAGGCGAGGTGGCTCCGGATCACCTCGAATCGGGGCGTGGGGTCTTCGTAGCTCCAACCGGCGGCGATCGACTGCGTGTCGCCCTCTCGCACCGTCCAGTAACGGGCCGCGCCCTTCCACTCGCAGATCGAACGACCCGGGGCGGGCTCGACCATGCTCATGTCGACGTAGTCGCACGCGATGAAGTAGGTGGGCGGATGGCTGGTTTCGAGCACCCGCCAGGCGTGGGGTGCATCGACGAGGAGGCGCCCCGCGAATTCGACGACGATCGATTCGTCGACGCGTTCGACGCGGGGGGGACGAGGGTAGGCCCACACGGACTCTTCGCCGGGGCCGATCGGGTCGGGTCGCACGAATCTCGGATGCATGGGCTCGGCTACACCGCACGGCCCGCCGAGTGCGCGTTACATTGGCGCCATGCGCATCGGAATCGACCTCGGCGGCACGAAGACCGAAGGGATCCTCCTCTCCCCCGAGGGCGAGGTCGCTCGGCGCCGCGTGCCTTCGGCGCGAACGTACGACGGCACTCTCGACACCGTGACGGGCCTCATCGCGTCGCTCGAGGCCCAGAGCCCGTCGCCATGCAGTGTGGGGCTCGGCATCCCCGGGTCGCTGTCACCGCGCACCGGCCGTGTGCGCAACGCCAACTCGACCTGGCTCCAGGGGCACCGCATCGGTGACGACCTGTCGTCGTGTCTGGGCCGGCCCGTTCGGGTCGCCAACGACGCCGATTGTTTCGCGTTGTCCGAGGCGACCGACGGTGCCGGGGCGGGCGCCAGCCCGGTGTTCGGCGTCATCCTGGGCACCGGTGTCGGGGGAGGGCTGGTGCTGGGAGGGCGGCCGGTGCAGGGGTATTCCGGCATCGCAGGGGAGTGGGGGCACATCCCGCTCCCGATCTCGGATCGGTCCGAGTTTCCCGGACCGCGCTGTTGGTGTGGGCGCCACGGATGTGTCGAGACCTGGCTTTCGGGTCCCGGGCTCGCCGCCGACCACCGTCGTGTGGCGGGAGGCGATTTCGACGCTCGCGCGATCGCGATCGGAGCGGCCGCTGGAGACGCGGCCTGCACGGACACACTCGACCGGTACGTCGAGCGGCTGAGTCGAGCGCTGTCGGTCGTGGTCAACGTCTTCGACCCCGAGGTGGTGGTGCTCGGGGGCGGGGTGTCGAACATCGACGGGCTCCCCGAACGCGTCGAGGCGTCTCTCCATCGGCACCTGTTCACCGATCTGCCGGAGGTGCGGGTCGTGCGGCACCGCCACGGGGACAGTAGCGGGGTCCGTGGTGCCGCATGGCTCTGGTCGGACGCCGAGGTTCGCTCGGGGGCCGCCTTCCGGCCGATCTGAGCAGTCGGGCCCCTCTCCCCTTGCATTGCGAGGGAAGTCGGACTACGCTCGATCTACCCCTCGGTATGCGAGGGGAGCCCCCTCGACCGCAGGATTCCATGACGGACTCGCTGAATCTCCTGAAGGGCACGGTCGACGTGCTGATCCTGCGAGCACTCGAGACGGGCCCGCGACACGGGTACGGGGTCGCGGAGTGGATCGAGCAGGTGACCGACGGCACGCTCCTGCTCGAGGAGGGCACCCTCTACCCTGCGCTGCATCGGCTGCAACGCAAGCGACTGGTGGAGGGCGAGTGGGGGGTCTCCGACAACAACCGGCGCGCGAAGTACTACCGGCTCACCGATGCGGGTCGGAAGCGCCTCGCGCGCGACACGGCCGACTGGGCGCGGTATGCCCGGGCGGTGGGGCGAGCGCTGGGCGTGGAGGCGCACGACGGCGGACCCTCGAAGGTGGAGGGTGGCGTGTGAGTACGCGGCGACCGCTGGGCGGGCCGTTGGGGCCCGACGAGGACGAGGAGGTCGATTCCGAGATCCAGTTCCATCTCGACCGCAAGGTCGAGGCGCTGATGGCGCGCGGGCTCAACCGGGACGAGGCGGAACGGGAGGCGTTTCGGCGCTTCGGTAGTGTGGAGGATGTGAGGATGGGGATGAAGCGAGAAGCACGCCTGGATCGCCGGGCGAACCGTGTACGCGATGTGGTCGACGCCCGGAGGCAGGACCTGCGCTTCGCCTTCCGCCAGTGGCGGCGCAACCCTGGCGCCGCGCTGATCATCATCCTGACACTCGCTCTGGGGATCGGGGCCAACACGGCGATCTTCTCCGTGGTCGATCACGTGTTGCTCCGCCCACTGCCGTTTCCCGAACCCGAGCAGCTCGCGGTGGTCTGGTCGGATGTGACCGAGCGGGGTGGGCCCGCCGACGAGTGGCTGTCGTACGCCAACTTCGTCGACGTGCGGGACATGACGCCCGGCATCGAGTACGGCGCCCTCTGGGCTGGCTTCCAGCCCACGCTCACGGGCAGGGGCGAGGCCCGAGCGGTGCTCGGCGCAATGGTGACCCTGGCGATGCTGTCGCACGTGTTGGGCGTCGAGCCCGTCCTCGGGCGCGGGTTCGCGCCGGAGGAAGACACACCCGGAGGGCCCAACGTGGTGGTCGTGTCCGACGGCTTCTGGCGGCGGGTGCTCGCCGCTCGGCCGGAAGCGCTCGGTGAGACGCTCGAGCTGAACGACGTCGCCTACGAGGTCGTCGGGGTGATGCCCCCGGGCTTCCGGCCCCCCTTCGTGCCCGACGCGGAGCTGTGGATGCTGCCCCAGCTGGACCCGGCGGAACAGGCCCAGCGGAGGGGCGGCTTCAGCTGGCGATCGGTGGTCCGGCTCGCGTCGGGCGTCGAGTTGCCACAGGTGCGTTCCGAGGTCGACGAGGTCGCCCGGCGCCTCGAGGCGACCTATCCCGAGGCCAACACGGCCATGGGCTTCAACGTCGTCGGTCTGCGCGACGACCTCGTCGCGGAATCCCGCGCGGGTCTCTGGGTGGTGATGGGGTCGGTGGTTCTGCTGCTGGTCGTCGCCTGTGTGAACGTCGCCAACCTCCTTCTCGCCCGGGCGACGGCGCGCATGGGCGAGCTGTCGGTTCGCTCCGCCCTCGGTGCCGATCGCGGTCGGATCGTCGCGCAGCTGATCGTCGAGAGCGTCGGCTTGGCCCTCGTCGGTGGGCTGGCCGGTGTGGGGCTGGGCGCGGCGGGTACGCGCTTGCTCGTCAGGCTCGCCCCGGACGGCGTCCCGCGCATCGACACGGTGGCGGTCGATTTGAGGATCCTGTTGCTCACCTTCGTCGTGGCCGTCGGTGCCGGAATCCTCTTCGGACTCGTTCCCGCCCTCCAGGCGTCCGGTCGAAGTCTTCAGGCGACGATCCGGGAGGAGGGCCGTTCCGGTCGGGAAGGGCGCGGTGGGCTGCGGCTGAGGAACGGTCTCGTCGCGGCGCAGGTGTCGCTCGCCCTCGTCGTGTTGGTCACGGCGGGCCTCCTCACGCGCAGCTTCTCCAACCTGCGGGCCGTCGACATGGGTTTCGAGGCCGCCGATGCCCTCACCTTCTTCGTGAATCTCCCGACGAGCCGGTACCCCGACGCCGAAGCCATACGGCCCGCCCTCGCCGAGCTCGAGACGCGGCTCGGCGCCCTCCCCGGCGTCGCTGCGGTCGGGACGACCAACTCCCTCCCGCTCGCCGGGTTCGACGGCGACGCGAGCTTTCACATCGCCGGGCGGACCCCGCCCGGTCCGGGCGAAAGCCAGGCTGCATGGCTTCGCCGAGTGACCCCCTCGTACAGAGAGGCGCTGGGGCTTCGCCTGGTGGCCGGGCGCTTCATCGAACGCCGAGACGAGGTCGATGGAGCCATGGTGGCCCTGATCAACGAGACGCTCGCCGACCGACACTTTCCGAACGAAAACCCGCTGGGGCAGCGCATCGACTTCGGAGAGCCGGGCGGAACCACGTGGGAGATCGTCGGGGTGGTGGCCGATGTGCGTCACTTCTCGGTGCGAGACGATCGTCGCGAAGTGGCCTATCTGGCGTTCGAGCAAGTCCCGACCCGCTCGGCGTTCGTCGTCGTGCGGACGGCCCCGGGTCGCGATCCCTTCGGGCTCCTCCCCGAGGTGCGCCGTGTGTTGAACGACATCGACCCCGCCCTTCCGGCCCAGCGGATCGCGCCGCTCGAGACTGCCGTGGCCGACGCGCTCGGCCCCGATCGATTCCTGGCGACCCTGTTGTCGTCGTTCGGAATCGTGACGTTGGTGTTGGCGGTCGTGGGGTTGTATGGCGTGATCGCCGTCTCGGTCTCGGCCCGTCGTCGAGAGCTGGGCGTACGCATGGCCCTGGGGGCTCCCGGTGCACGGATCGGTCGCCTGGTGGTCGCGAGGGCGCTGATCCTCACGGGCCTTGGCATCGGGTGCGGGGTGTTGATGGCCGTGGCCAGTCTGCCTCTGCTCCGCTCGCTCCTGTTCGGTGTCGAGGCGTCGGACCCCTTCACCTTCGCTGCCGCGGGGTCGCTGCTCCTGGTCGTCGCCACCGGCGCCGCCGCGATACCGGCCTGGCGGGCCTCACGCCTGGATCCCGTGCGGGCGCTCCGAAGCGAATAGCGAAGGGCTGGGCCTCTCCGTTCGGGTTGACCGTCGGGGCTGGTTGGTCGCAATCTCCGGTCCCGTAGGACGACCACCCTGAACGAGTTCGACTTCATGCGCATCCTGACTCGCTGCGCGCGTCTCGCCGGCGCCGCCCTGGCCCTCACGTTGCTCCCCGCGGCGCCCATCGAGGCGCAGGACGGCGGCGCCGCGAATCGACCGACGGATCCCGAGGTCTGGAATGCGTTGAGCTACCGGATGGTCGGCCCGACGCGCGGGGGGCGCGTGACCGCTGTCGCTGGGCACCCCGCGCATGTCGAGACCTTCTACATGGGGGCGACCGGCGGCGGCGTGTGGAAGACCGAAGACTGGGGGCGGACGTGGTTGCCGATCGCCGACGACGTTCTGACCACCGGGTCGATCGGCGCCATCCGCGTGGCTCCGTCGAACCCCGATGTCGTCTATGTGGGGACGGGATCCGACGGAATCCGATCGAATGTGATCAAGGGCCGCGGCATGTTCCGCTCCGACGACGCGGGTGAGAGCTGGCGGTTCATCGGCCTCGCGGAAACGGGCCAGATCGGGGCGGTCGAGATCCACCCGGCCGACCCGGATGTCGCGTGGGCCGCGGCGCTCGGGAATCCGTTCGGTAAGAACCCCGAGCGTGGAGTCTACAAGACGACCGATGGAGGCCGTAGCTGGCGCCAGGTGCTCGCCACGTCCGACTCCGTCGGCGCCATCGACATCGAAATCCATCCCACCGATCCGAACGTCCTCTACGCCTCGATGTGGCGGGGTGAGCGCAAGCCGTGGACGATCATCTCGGGCATGGCCGAAGATGCACGCGAAGACGGGATCTGGCGTTCCGAAGACGGAGGCGAGAGCTGGGACTACGTGGAGTTGGGACTCCCGTCGGGCCTCATCGGGAAGATCGATTTCGGGGTGTCGCCCGCAGATCCCGACCGGGTGTACGCGCTCGTCGAAACCAAGGAGCCGGACGAGGGGCTCTATCGATCCGACGACGCGGGGCTGACGTGGCGGATGGTCAGCAACCATCAGCCGATCATGGACCGGCCGTTCTACTACACCAACGTCGACGTCGACCCGACGGACGCCGACGTCGTCTACGCCAGCGCCACGCAGTTCTGGAAGTCGACCGACGGCGGAGCCTCGTGGGAGCGCCGCAGCACGCCACACGGCGACAACCACGACCTCTGGATCAACCCGGACAACCCGATGATCCAGGTGCAGGCCAACGATGGGGGAGCCAACGTCACGCGCGACGGCGGCGAGAGCTGGTCGACCCAGTTGAACCAGCCCACGGCCGAACTCTACTCGGTCGACGTCGACGATCGGTTCCCGCGCTGGCTCTACTCGGGCCAGCAGGACAACAGCACGATTCGTGTGCCCTCCGACGCGCCCGCGGAGTCGTCGCTCGCCGGGCCGGAGGGCTTCTGGGAGGCGGTCGGCGGTTGCGAGACCGGACCGTCGGTACCCAAGCCCGGTGACGCGCAGATCGTGTACTCCAACTGCAAGGGGCGCTTTGGTCGCTACAGCGAGCGCACCGGTCAGGAGAAGCAGTACTACGTCGGCGCGGCCAACATGTACGGCACGAACCCGGCCACCCTCGACTACCGCTTCCAGAGGGTCGTGCCGATCGAGGTGTCTCCGCACGATCCGGGGGTCGTGTACCACGGCTCGCAGTTCGTGCACAAGACGACCGACGAGGGGGCGACGTGGGAGCAGATCTCGCCCGATCTCACGGCCTTCCGTGAGGAGCGGCAGATGGTCTCCGGCGGCCCGATTACGCGCGACGCGACGGGTGAAGAGC
This sequence comes from Longimicrobiales bacterium, assembly GCA_028279425.1. Lineage (GTDB taxonomy): Bacteria > Gemmatimonadota > Gemmatimonadetes > Longimicrobiales > Gaopeijiaceae > Gaopeijia. The sequence goes on from JANQNV010000146.1 coordinate 38,208, forward strand.
ACTACTCGGTGCTGTACGCCGTCGAGGAGTCGCCCCTCGAGGCGGGGGTGAGCTGGGCGGGGGCCAACGATGGTCCGGTGCACGTCGCCCGCATCGCGGGTGACGTGCAC
>JANQNV010000152.1 GCA_028279425.1 Longimicrobiales bacterium
GAGAGATCCTCCTGCGGGCTACCGAGCCACGGGACGCGCCGACCCCCGTGGAGTCGCCGGGCGGGAGAATGAGTGCTCCGGGGCACAGCTTGACGCTCACCGAGCTTCAGGAGGTGGCCGGTGAGGCGGGGATCCCCGCGATCAGGGTGGCCGAGGCGGCCGCGGCGCTGGAGTCCGATCAGGCACTCGTTCCTCCCCAGACGTACATGGGCGTCCCGATCTCGGCCGAGCACGTGGTCCGTTTGCCGCGGATGATGGAGCCCGACGAGTGGGACCGGTTCGTGGTCCGGCTCCGTGATACCTTCGACGCCGTCGGTTCCGTGCAGGCGGAAGGCTCACTGCGAACGTGGTCGAACGGCAACCTGAACGTGAGGCTCGAGCCCCTCGAGGAGGGTGCATGGCTCCGGTTCCAGTCGGTTCACGGTGAGTCGAAGTCCTACCTGGAGGGGAGCGCGGCCTCGATGGGCGCGGGCATGGTGCTGGCTGCGGCGATCGCGGCCGTGGCCGTATTCGGTACCGAGGCCGTACCCGCGGCGATCGTCGGCATCGCGGGCGGCGTGCCGGCGATCGGTGCGGCGATGTGGGCCATCGGCCGTGCCAAGGCAGCGCGCTGGCTGCCCATGCGTCGGTCCGGCTTCCGCTCGCTCGGAGACGAGGCGGCTCGTGTCGTCCGCAGTGACGGCGACGGCGCACCTCCTGCCGCCCTACCCGGAGGGTCGGAGTAGGGCGGGGTCGATCTCCGCGGAGGTCAACGCGACCCGCGAGTACTCGAAACGCCAGCTTCCGTCGAGGCTCGCTCCCCAGGCCGGAAAGCGGACCCCACCACCGTAGTCACGCATCGGCCCGTAGACGTACGCGAGGGGTTCGCCCATGTCGACGGTCCCCCATCGTTCGATGGCGCCGTCCGGCGCGATCTCCCACCAACCGAGCTCACCCTGCGTGCGGCTGAAGACGACGATTCGGTCGGCCCCCTCGAATTGCTCGACCCACAGGTCCGGAT
>JANQNV010000155.1 GCA_028279425.1 Longimicrobiales bacterium
TCCATCGACCATGGTCTGGTCGCCGAACTTCACCCCGCGGCGCATACCGCGCATGAAGTGCGGCACACTCGACATCGCCTCCATCCCACCGGCCACGGCGACCTGCAGGTCGCCGGCCTTGATCGCCTGGGCGGCGAGCATGACGGCCTTCAACCCGGACCCACACACCTTGTTGATGGTGACGGCGGGAACGGTCGCGGGAACGCCGCCGGCGATGGCGGCCTGCCGGGCCGGCGCCTGCCCCGCCCCGCCCTGCACCACGTGGCCCATCAGCACCTCGTCGATCACGTCGGGATCGACGCCCGAGCGCTCGACGGCGGCCCGAATCGCGACCGAGCCCAGCTCTGTCGCGGGGATCGTCGACAGCCCTCCGAGGAACCGTCCGATGGGCGTCCGAGCGGACGAGACGATCACGGGAGTGCGGGCGGCGTCGGGCATAGGCGATTGTCTCCACTGATGCGGGGATGGGGCCGGAAGCGAACAGCCTCGAAAAGTACAAAATCGGAGCCCCCGTGGGCACCTTTGGGGCGAACTATGGAGAGGTATCGAAATTATCCAGGCGACCCCCGCAGAGCGGGCCGGTCGACGTCGGGGTCGAGACGCCCCCACGCGACGACCGGATCGTGCTCGAAGACGAGCAGCCAGTCGTCTCGGAACGCCTTCTCCCACAGCTCTCGTTTCGACTCGAGCGTGACGAGGGGCTCGAGGTCGTACCCCATGATCCACGGAAGCGGCAGGTGGGCGGCGGTGGGGCACACATCCGCGAGGAAGCAGGCCGTTTCGCCCGCACTCTCGACCAGGACGGACTGGTGGTACGGCGTGTGCCCGGGTGTGGGGATGACCCGAACGCCCTCCGTGATCTCGGCCTCGCCCTGGACGAACCTCCAGAGTCCCGCCCGTTGGATGGGGTCGAAGTTGGCCGTCAGATAGCTCGCCCGCGTGCGTTCGTTCGTGCGGTGCGCGAAGTGGAATTCGTCTTCCTGGACAACGTACTCGGCCCGCGGAAACGAGGGCACGACATCGCCGACGGTGCGCCGGTGGGTGTTGCCACCCGCGTGATCGAAGTGGAGGTGCGTCGACACGACGATGTCGATGTCGTCGGGCTTGAATCCGGCCGCCCGGATGGCGTCTTGCAATCGGGTCGGAGCCACGCCGTCCTCGACGCTCGCACCGTTGTCGACGCCGTAGATGTGGTGGAATTTCTCCGACTCCTTGTTGCCGATCCCGGTGTCCACGAGCACCAGGGCGCCGGGCGCTTCGACGAGCAGGCAACGCAACGCCAGGGGGATCCGGTTGCGATCGTCGGGCGGGGCTCTCCTCGACCACAGCGGTCGGGGCACGACTCCGAACATGGCCCCGCCGTCCAGCCATTGGGTGCCGGCATCCAGCGCGTGGATTCGGATCCCCCCGACGTCGGTCGTCGAGGCGAGCGGGGAGGGCGTGCTGGCTTCACTCATGATTCCTCCTCGAACAGGTCCTTCTGAGGTGACGTGCGACTCCGACGACGACTGCGCCGCCGGATCGCCTTGCGGAGGGCCGCGATATCGTGGAGCCCCTCCCGCTCGGCCTGGTCGATCATCCGGATGAGCACCCGGGCCGTCGCGAGCGCGTCTCCGTAGGCCCTGTGCCGGTCGTGAATTCGAACGCCGAAGTAGCGGGTCAGTTCGTCGAGATTCCGGCGCCGGAGGCGGGGCAACAGGCCTCGCGCCATTCGCACGGTGCACAGGGGTGCGCCGAGGTGGGCCTCGCCCAAGGCGGCGTGGAGTTCGGCGCGCACGAATCCGTAGTCGAACCCGGCGTTGTGAGCGACGAACACCCGCCCCCGCAAGCGGCGCTGCACCTCGGGGGCGATGTGTTCGAAGTAGGGGGCATCGACCACCATGGGACCCGTGATGCCGGTGATGCGCGTCACCATGGGCGGAATCGAGCGACCCGGATTCACGAGAGACTGGTACTCGTCCACCACGCGCCCCCCCCTCACCTCCACGACCGCGATCTCGGTGATGCGGTCCTCTCCACGCGCCCGCCCTCCGGTCGTCTCGACATCCACGACGGCGAATCGCGTCTCCGACAACGAAGGCCCCGGTCGGGGGCCCCGGAGGGTCCAGTGGCCCGCCGCGTCGACCTGAAATCGGGAATCGTTGCCCAGGAGCGCGTACACGGCCGAGGCGGCGGCTCCGGGATGCCCCTCGAGACGGAGGATCTCCCGCGCGAGATCGAGCGTGTGTGCGGGCCCCTGCTCGAGCCGTACGGCGATGCGCTGGACCAGCGTGCCCGACCCCGTCACGAGCGCCGTCCGTGCCCGCTCGGTCGGCGCCCGCCCTCCGGAATCACTCCGTCGACCGACCCGCCGACGCCACGCGATTGGTGAGGTCGAACGACAACGCCTCCAGCTCCATCACCATGTTGACGTCTTGCACGAAGACCCCGTCGGGGACGCGCAACTGGGCGGGCGCGAAGTTGAGGATACCACGAATCCCGGCGCCCACGACCTGCTCCGCGATCTCCTGCGCCGCGCCCGCCGGTACCGTGAGAATGGCGACCTCGACATCCGCGTCGCGAAGGACCCGATCGAGATCGGCGGTATCCTGGACCTCCACCTCTCCCCAACGCTGCCCGACCTTCGAGGCGTCGTTGTCCAGCACGGTCACGATCTCGAAGCCGCGACGGCGAAACGACTCGTATTCGAAGAGAGCCGAGCCGATTCGTCCGGCTCCCACCAGGGCGACCCGCCATCGCCGGCTCAAACCCAGGATATCGCGCACCTGCCGCGCGAGATCGGCGACCTGATAGCCGAGCCCGCGCTTTCCGAACGAACCGAAGAGCGAAAGGTCCTTTCGCACCTGGGCCGCCGTCGTGTCGGCCGCCGCCGCCAGGTCGACACTGCTCACGGTGCCCCCGCCCTTTCGCTCCATGGCCTCCAGAATCCGGAGGTAGAGCGAAAGTCGACGAATCGTGGAGTCCGAAACCTTGCGCGACACGAACGAGCGGGGGCGATGGCGAAAAGCTTGTGAAATAGTTCACAATCCTAGCGAATCGCCCGGGCCAGAGCCAAGAGGTCGTCGGGACCGAAGGTCTCGGGACGCCTGCGCAAGTCGACGGCGAGCGCCTCTCCGATCTGTCTCACGCGGTCGGCCGAAACGCCGAGGTCGGGATGGTCGCGGAGCGTCTTCTGGAACTGCTTGCGGCGCCATTGGAAGGCTGCACGCGTGAGCCGGCGAAGTTGTTCTTCGTCGTCGGGCGAGGTGCGCGGCGGGGCGTGCGGGACGATCTCGACCACCACCGAATCGACACCGGGCACCGGCCGAAAGGCGCGGCGAGACACTCCGAAGCGGAGCCGGGCATCGGCTACACTCCGCACCCCGACCGCGAGAGCGCCGTACGCACGCGTACCCACGTCGGCCACGATGCGCTCGCCCACCTCTTTCTGCACCATCAGAACGATCCGGGCGGGCCGCGGCCGTCCCAGCAGGTGAAAGAGGATCGGCGTCGTGATGTTGTAGGGGATGTTGCCGACGACCAGAAGCCGTTCCGGGCGCGCGGACAACTCGCGGAGCGGTTGGTCGAGGATGCTGCGATGCACCACGTCCACGTCGTCGCGGTCGGCACTCGCCCCCTGCCAGTGCGCCGCGAGAAGGTCGTCGAGTTCGACCAGGATCAGGCGGCCGACCCGACCGGCGAGGTGGGCGGTGAGGGCGCCCCGCCCCGGACCGATTTCGACCACCTCGTCGTGGGCGCCCGCTCCGAGCACCGAGACGATCCGCCGTTGGAGGTTCGCGTCGACGAGGAAGTTCTGTCCGAGGGCCTTGCGGGCCCGAGACGGGGCCGCAGGAAGCTCGATGTCGCCCCTCACCTCGCCCCGGCCAACACCATCGCCGTGCGGTCGTCGGCGGGGACGTGCGCCGGCGCGCCCGCGACGAGACCGAAGAGGGTGTCGATGATGAATCGGGGGTCGGCGGTGCGATGCCGGGCGACGACGTCGAGAACCTGGGCCTCACCGGTTGGCCCCGACGGCGTCACCAGGGCGTCGGACAGACCGTCGGTGAAGAGGAACACGAGGTCGCCCGAGGGATCCCACCGACGGACCTGCTGCTCGTAGGACGCCGGCCCGGCGATGCCCACCGGCGGATCCGTAGCGAGCAACCGCTCCGTACACCCGTCGGCGCCCACGACGAACGCGTGGGGGTGTCCGGCATTGCTCCACGTCAGCGTCTGCGCGGTCGGGTCGAGGACGCCGTAGAAGAGGGTGAGGTACATCTCGGTCGTTTCGAGCTCGTCGCGGAGCGCGTCGTCGACGTGACGCAGCACCTTTGCCGGCATCGGAAACTCCGACGCGTAAATCGACGCCGCGCTCATCGCGAGCGCCATGATCAGCGCAGCGGGAAAGCCATGGCTCGACACGTCGCCGATCATGACGCCGACCTTGTCGTCCTGGAGCTGGAACACCTGGTAGAAGTCCCCTCCCACCATCTCGGCCGGTTCCACCCGGGCGGCCGCGCGAACTCCGTCGAAGCGGTCGAGCGGCGGCAAGAGCTTCATCTGGAGGTTGTGCGCCAGCTCCATCTCGCGCGCCATCCGCTCTCGCGCGAGGCTCTGTCGGATCAGGCGGTTGTTCTCGAGCGCGGCCCCGACCTGGGTCGCGATGGCCGAGAGAAGCTTCTGGTCGGAGGCCGTGAACCGGCCCCCGTGGCGGCGACCGATCAGGTTGATCACCCCCACCGTCCGGGCTTCACCTTCGGGGGGAGTGTAGCGGATCGGCACCGACAAGAAGGTCTCCCTCTCGTCGATCGCTCCGGAGGGCACATCGACGACCGGCCTGGCCTCGGGCAGCGCCATCATGGGCCGCGCGTCGCGGAAGACTCGCGCGGTGACGGCCGGAGACTCGGAGGCGTTCAGGGGCCCCTGGACGCCATCGTCTCCCACCGAGGCCACGAGCCGCAGCATCCCGTCGACCGACTCGTGCACCCAGATCGAGCCTCGGCGTGCACCCATCACGTCGCACACCTCGCCGAGGATCACGCGGGCCGCGTCGTCGAGCCGCAGAATCGAGCCGAGCGTCTCGGAGATGGAGTACAGGAGGTTGATCTCCTCGTAGCGCTCCGAGAGCTCGAAGGTGAAGAAGCGGATCTCGTGGGCCGAATCGAGAGCGCGCACCAGCGATCGCGATACCAGGTCGGCCGCGCCCTCTGCGTCACCGCCCACCTTCTCCATCACCTCGAGTTCGAGCCGCGAGCCGTCGCGCGGCTGAAGGGTGCGTCGCGCGACGACGCACGGCCCACCCTCAACCGCCGGATGCTCGGCAGAGAGAGCTCCGTCGGCCCGGGAATCGCCGTCGGGGTACATGCGGATGCGACGATCGTCCTCGAGCGCGGTCAGGGTGAGCCCCAACCCGAGGTGGGTGGAGAACTCGTCGAGTGACTCGCGAACGGATTCGGGGAGAGGTGAACGCGGCGGCCGCCCGGCACTCATGCCGTCGCCGCCCCCCCGTAGTCCTGATCGAAGCGCAACACGAGGGTGACGCAGTTCCCCCGATCGTTGTACCGCACCTCGTCGAGCAACTTGCGCATGAGAAAAAGCCCCCGCCCCCCCTCACGAACGAGGTTCTCGGGCTGGGTCGGGTCGGGCACCGCCCGAGGATCGAAGCCGGGCCCCTGGTCGATGACGCGCGCGGTGATTTCGTCGGTCGACAACCGAACCTCCACCCGGACGCGCTTGTCGGGATCGGCCTGGTTGCCGTAGAGCATGGCGTTGGACAGGGCCTCGGTCAGACCCACCCTGAAGTTGAGCCGAAGTCGCCGTGCTCGGGACTCGCAGGAGGAACACCGGGCGACCACGTACTCGACGGCCTCCTCGATGGCCTGCACATCGCTCGGCAGCTCGAGGACGAGTTCGGAATCCATCGACCCTAGAATCCCTCGAGGGCGCCCTCCCGCGAGTCGGCGATGCGGAAGAGGGTGTCGAGCTTGGTCAACTCGAAGAGGGTGCGAAGGTCTTCATTGAGCGACGACAACCGGAGTTCGCCGCCCTGTTCCCGGATCTTCTTCGACAGCGAAACGAGCACGCCGAGGCCCGACGAGTCGATGTAGCCGGTCTGAGAGAAGTCGATGGCGAATTTGCGCTCCCCCCCCTCCAACTCTTCGAGCACCTTGGACTTCAGTTCCTGGCGATTCCCCACGATGAGCTGACCCTCGACGTCGACGACGGTCACTCCGTTTTCCTTGACGACAGAAAACCCCATTCGAGCATTCCTCCAAAGGTCGGACGCGCGCGGCAGACCGACCGGCGCATGGGAGGGCGCTTGCACGATATGCCGCAAGCTCCAGCGAAAAGGATAGCCCGGCTCCGCCGGAGCGATCAAGATGGACGCTCGATCAGGCGAGCGCCTGCAGCGCCGTGATACAGGCGACTTCGACGATGTCGGTGGCCGTCGCGCCGCGTGAAAGATCGTTGCATGGCCGCGCCAGCCCCTGGACGATCGGGCCCACCGCCGCCGCTCCGGCGAGCCGCTGCGTCAGCTTGTAGCCGATGTTGCCGGCGTCGAGATCGGGAAACACCAGAACGTTCGCATGACCGGCCAGGGTGGAGTCGGGGGCCTTGCGCCGCCCGACGCCGGGAAGCAGCGCAGCGTCGACCTGGAACTCGCCGTCGGCCGCCACATCGGGACGCCTCGCACGGAAGATGTCGAGAGCCGCGCGAACCTTGTCGATCGAGGGGCCCTCGGCGCTGCCGTGCGTGGAGTACGACAGAAACGCCACCCGGGGTTCGTCGCCCACGATCTGGACGCGCGCCGTCGCCGCCGCCGAGGCGATGTCGGCCAGCTGCTCGGCGCTGGGGTATTCGACCACGGCGCAGTCGGAGAAGGTCAAGACCTCTTCGCGGTCGCCTCGAAACGCGTCGACCGCCATGTAGAACGACGATGACACCGTGCGGATACCCTCCGCCCGTCCCACACACCAGAACGCCGCCCGCAACACGTCGCCCGTCGCGTTGTCGGCGCCGGCGACCGAGCCGTCGACCACCCCTCGGCGCACCATCATGGCGCCGTGCACGAGCGGCGCGCGCACCTGCTCGCGCGCCTGATCGAGCGTCATCCCGCGATGGGCCCGCGCCGCCTGCAGTTCGGCGGCGAGGTCGTCGTCGGCCTCGGAGGGGTCGACGACCGCCACGCGACCCGCCCCGCGCTCGTCCAACGCGGCGCGCGTGGGCCCGGCAGGACCGAGCACGACCGGCGTCACGAGCCCTTCGCGATCGAGTACGGCGGCCGCGTCGAGCGTGCGCGGATCATGCCCCTCCGGGAACACGATTCGCGCACCCAGTGCAGCGGCGCGCCGACGAACCCCCTCCTGAAATGCAGAACTCACCGCTGGCTCCGGAACACCTCGTCGAGCCGATCGCGCACGAGAGGAGACACGAAGGTCGACACGTCGCCGCCGAGGCGGGCGACCTCACGCACGAGCGAGGCCGACAGGAACGAGTAGTCGACATCGGGCGTCAGGAAGACCGTCTCGAAATCGTCCCAGAGCTCCTGGTTCATCTGCGCCATCTGGAACTCGTATTCGAAGTCGGAGACCGCCCTCAGTCCACGAATCACGAGGTGGGCGCCGACCCCCTTGCAGTAGTCGACGAGCAGGCCGCTGAACGACACACACGAGATGCGAGGCTCGTCGGCGAACACGGCGGCGTTCATGGCCACGCGCTCCTCCACGTCGAAGAGGCTCGTCTTCTTCTGCGTTGCGGTGTGAGCGACGGCGACCAGCACCTGGTCGGCGATCCGGAGGCATCGACGGGCGATGTCTTCATGCCCCTTCGTGATCGGATCGAAGGAGCCCGGATACACGGCGGTGAGGGGGCGATGGGCGTTCATCGGGGTGCGGTCAGGGTTGAGATGGTGGTATCGCCGTAGCGGCGCTGGCGCAGGCCCGGGGCCGTCGGCATCGACTCGTCGGAGCGGTGCTCGACCCACAACTCCCGTGCAAAAGGGTGGTCGAGGAACTGTTGGACAAGCTCGGCGGCGTACCCCTTCGAGTAGGGAGGATCGGCGAGAGCGAGATCAATGGAACCCGCGGAGCCCTCCCGAGCCCACGCCATCGCATCGCCCCGTACCACCGTGGCGAGGTCGGCGGCGCCGATGCGAGCGAGGTTGGCCCGAAGCACCGCGAGGGCCGGCGCCGACGACTCGACGAAGACACACGACTCCGCGCCCCGACTCAGACACTCGATGCCCAGCGCTCCCGACCCCGCGAACAGATCGACGACCGAAACGCCGTGAAATGACCCGCCCATCGCCGACATCCATGCCTCGCGGAGCCGGTCGGTCGTGGGACGGACCCGCCGGCCGCGCGGTGCGTCGAGGCGACGCCCTCTCCACTGGCCGGCGATGATTCTCACGCTGCGTCGACGCCGGTCGGCCGGAGATCCAGGAGCCGCAGCTGGGCCGTGCGCCGACCCCGGTACTCGTTCACGGTCAGCTGAAACAGCGCGTCGACCCGCTCGCCGACCAGACGATCGGGTGGAATGCGAGCCACCAAGCCGAAGCCGATCCCCGGCCGCGTGATGCCGTCCTGCTCGAGGGTCAGCTTGAGGTGACCGGAGCCGACCTCCCGAGGGGAGCCTACGACCCGCAGAGAGCGGCCGGCGAAGACCGGGCGGGGGTTCCCGATTCCGTGGGGGCCCAGGTGGCGCAGGATCCCGGCCAACGAGAGGTCGGCTTGCCCGAGGTGGAGTTCGGCGTCGGCGCGCAGCTCGGGCCGAAGGTCGAGGTGGCCCAGATGCTCCCGGGCCACCTGGTTGAAGGCCTCGCGAAACGCGTCCACCTGCTCGGGCCGCACGTCGAGGCCGGCGGCCTGGCGATGCCCACCGAACCGCCCCAGGTGTTCCCGGCATGCGACGAGCGCCGCGTGCAGATCGAAGCCGGGCACCGACCGGCCGCTCCCTCGGCCCACGCCGTCGCCGACGGCGACCATGACGACCGGCCGGTGCACCCGCTCCACCAAGCGAGAGGCCACGATGCCGATGACGCCGGGATGCCAACCGTCCCCGTCGACGACCAACCCGAAGTCGCGTTCGGGCTCGTAGGTCGACTCCAGCTTGCGGAGCGCCTCCTCGAGCGTGCGTCGGTCTTCGTCCTGGCGCGCCGTGTTCACCTCCTCGGCCCGGGCGGCAAGCCGGCGCGCCTCGCCGGCGTCGTCGGTCAGCAGAAGGCGCAATCCGACGGCGGCGTCGTCGAGACGGCCGAGTGCGTTGACCCTCGGGGCCACCCGGAATCCCACCTGACCCGCCTCGATCGACGGCGGGGCCGCGCCGGACTCGACCACCCCCGAGGATTCGAGGAGCGCACGCAGGCCCGGCTTCGTGGTCCGCGCCAGAGCCCGAAGCCCGTAGCGCGCGAGGACCCGGTTCTCGCCCGTGAGCGGGACGAGGTCGGCCACCGTGGCCAGGGCCACGAGGTCGAGGTCGGGCAAGAGGTCTTCGAAGTCGATGCCCCTCTTCGCCGCCAGCCGCTGCACGAGCTTGAACACCACCCCGGCTCCGCAGAGCGCAGGGTTCGGATAGGCGCAGTCGGCGCGGTTGGGGTTCACCACGGCCCACGCCGGCGGGAGCTCTGGGCCCGGGGTGTGGTGGTCGGTCACCACCACGTCGAGCCCGGCGTCTCGCGCGCGAGCCACGGCACCGACCGCGACGATTCCGCAGTCCGCGGTGATCAAGAGGCGGGCACCGACCTCGAGGGCACGGGTGATGCCGGCGTCGCCGAGGTCGTATCCGTCTCGAAGCCGGTGGGGCACGAACGCCTCCACCCGACCGCCGAGGCGTCGAATCCAGCGAGCAAGGAGCGCGGTCGCGGCGATGCCGTCCACGTCGTAGTCGCCGTGGACCAGGATGGTCTCGCCGCGCTCGATCGCGGCGAGAATCCGATCAACGGCCCGATCCAGGTCGGCGAGGGCCGACGGGGGATGAAGCCCGGACAGCAAGGGGCGAAGGAACGCCTTGGCGGCCTCGGCACCCGCGATTCCGCGGGCCAGCAGGACCCGACCGAGCGCCGGGGGAAGCTTCAGGGCGGCGGCGAGCGCCTCACCGTCTCCCCCCTGCTCCGCCGGCATGCGCCAGCGCGGCGCAGGAGGAACCAGGCGGGAGCGGACCGACGTCACGCTTCGGAAGCGCCCTCGACCACCTCGTCGTTCGCTTCCGCCGCCGCGACGTCGTCGGACGTCTCGCCTGCGGCAACCGCCGCGGCGTCCGCGTCGTCGCCCCCCGACTCGTCTTCGTCTTCCGGAGAGGGCTGCGCGACGATCACGCCGCACGCCTCGCAGCGGATCAGATCGGCGCCGTGCCGGATTTCGTTCTGGAGCTGCAACGGGAGCACGCTGAAGCAATAGCCACACGCGCCGTCGGCCGTGAGCGTCGCGACCGCCTGCCGCTGCCCACCCCGACGGATCCCCTCGTACATGCGGATCTCGCGCTCGGGCACCGTCGCCGCGAACTCGTCCCGACTCCGACGCAGGTCGGCCAACGCCTCCTGCTGCGCCGCCTTTTCGCGCTCGAGCTCCTCACGTCGAGGATCGACCTCGGCCTGGGCCTGCGCGAGCGCCGACTCCTGCTCCTCCAGTTGAAGGCCGATCTTGCGAACCTGATCGATCAGCGAGTAGGCCTCCTGCTCGTCGCTTTCCAGCGAGCGGCGCACCATCTCGAGTTCGGCGCTGACCGCCGCCTCCTCCCGCACGTTGCGCACACCCTTGAGGCGTTCGTCGAGCCGCTCGATCCGCGCCGCCTTCTCCTTGGCGGCCAGCTCCGTGCGGCGCTCCTCGACCTTGAGCTCCTGTAGGCGGTTTCGGGTCGTGCCGACCTCACTCTCGAGAGCGAGCGCCGGCTCCTCGACATCGGCGATCCGCTCGTCGATCTCGGACACGCGCCGGCGGGCGGCCTCGATCTCTTCGTCGAGGCCCTGAAGCTCTTTCAATGAGTGTCGGGTCTGGTCGGTCATAGGCTCGCTTTACTCGTTGAATCCCTGTGCATGTTTCCTCGCAGAGGGGGTCCACCGCACCCCCAACTCCTCGGCTTCGGCGCGGAGCCGAGCCTTCTCCTGAAGGAGCCGCAGCTTCTCGTCGCGATCGTCGGTGGCGGCGATCGCCTCCTGAACCCGGTCCATCTGTCCATACAGCCGGTCCACCTGCATTCGCAGGACGGCGCTGTGCAGCACGTGTCCCGCCCCCCCGAACTCGTCCGGATCCGACGCGGACACCAACAGCGTCCGCAGGTACCTCGCGGTGCTCTCCTCGAGGTGGTCGGGCGGTGTCTCGAGATCGGGATCGTCGAGGAATGCCTGGAAGATGGACCTCTCCGCCTCGTTCTTGAAGTCCTCGGGCCCGATTCGGTCGAGGGCGTACTCCAGGTGCTCCTGTCGACGCTCGCGATCCTGCGCCAGCACTCGCAACAGGGTGGAGGATGGCCCCATTCGGTCCGTCACACCACCCGTCCAGCCCGAGCGCGGTGACCGAGGGGATCGGGCCGGACGCTCCGAGCCGCCCGGTGCCCCGCTCTCCGCGCCTCGATCGGATCGCACCGACGCCTCCGCCGCCCGGGCTGCATCGACCTGGTCGCGCAGCGTTTCGGGGCGCACCTCGGTGCACCGCGAAGCTTCGGCGATGTAGAGGTCGAGGAGGGCGGGATCCGCCACCGCGCGCAGGGTCGGGAGCAGCTTGTCGAGCGCGAGTCGACGGCCCTGGATCGTGGCGAACATGCCCCGGTCACGCATCATCTGGATCTTGCGGTCCAAGACGCCGACGGCACCGGCCATGTAGCGACGAAGTCCGTCGGCCCCCTCCTTCTGGATGACCGTATCGGGGTCTTCGCCGGGAGGAAGGGTGACCACCGCCGGCGTGAGATCGTTGCGGAGCAGGATGTCGCCCGCCTTGAAGGTCGCTCGGAGGCCGGCGGAGTCGGAGTCGTAGAGCAGGATCACCTCCCGCGCGTTCTTCAGCAGCTTCGCCTGCTCGTCGGTGAGTGCCGTCCCCAGCGGCGCGACCACGTTGTCGAAACCTGCCGACGCCATCGACACCAGGTCCATCTGGCCTTCGACCACGATCGCGCGTTCCGACGACCGAATCGCGTAGTTGCTCTCCGCGAACCCGTACAACAGTCGGCTCTTCTTGAAGAACCGACTTTCGCTGGAGTTCAGATACTTCGGTCCGTCGCTTCCGATGATCCGGCCCGAAAACCCCACGACTTCGCTCGGCTTGCTGCGGATCGGAAAGATGATGCGCCCCCGAAACTGATCGTAGGGCTCGATCGCCTTCTTGCTCTTCTTGATCAGCCCCAACTCGCCCAGCACATCATCCTGGATTCCGTGTCGCGCCGCCGCATCTCGCAACCCGCGCCACTCGTCGGGGGCCCACCCGATGCCGAACCTCTCCCGTGCCTCGACGCTCACTCCGCGTCGGTCCAGGTAGTCCCGTGCCGCCGCTCCGCCGGCAGGATCGGCCAGCTGCTGGATGAACCATTGGGCGGCGAAGGCGAGGGCCTCGCGATACGGCCGGTCGCGGCGGTGCTCTTCGGCGAGCCGCTGCGGCTGGCGCAGGGTCACACCCGCTCGACCGGCGAGGTGCTGCAACGCGTCGATGAACGGCATGCCCGCCTTCTGCCCCAGAAAATCGAAGGCGTCGCCCTGCGCGTGACAACCGAAACAGTAGTACCTCTGCTGATGGGGAATCACGTAGAACGACGGGGTGCGCTCCTCATGAAAGGGACACAGCCCCTTCCATTCCCTCCCGGACTTCTTGAGGTCGACGTACTCGCCGATGAGGTCGACGATGTCGATCCGCTCCTTGATCAGGTCTTTTTCGTCCACGTGTCCCTCACCCGAGCCGCACGACCGTCACTCCTCCCCCCCCTTCTCCATGAACGCCCAGCCGAAAGCCCTGGACCCGGCCGTCGCGTTCCAGCAGTTCGTGGGTCCGCGCCCGCACGGCGCCCGTCCCTTTGCCATGGATCACCCGAAGTTCGCTCAGCCCTCCGAGTACCGCCGCGTCGAGCCCGCGACCGAGTGGCAGCGCCACCTCGTCGACGCGCAACCCGCGCAGATCGACTTCGGCCGAGGGGTCCGGCAGGTCGCCGGCCCACCCGCGCTCCCGCACCCTTGGCGATACCCCCCCGGCCGCCGCGGACTGCCCACCTCGGCCACCCCCTTCGACGGGCACGACGTCGGCGGCGGCCATCTCCATCCTCAGGCCGGACACCTCGACCACGACACGGTCGTCGCGGAGCTCGAGTACGGTACCCTTCGTCGCCCCGCCCGGAAGCCGCACGCGCACGCCGGGGCTCAGCCCAACGCCCTCTCGGCGCAAGCCACCTCGCTCGTCCACCACGTGGCGACGCGCCGCCTCTTCGACGCGCCTCCGAGCACGTCGGGCCGCTTCGTCGGCTGCCTCGGTGCCGGCCTCGCGCACCTCCCGGATGGCGGCCTCGACCTCGCTTCGAGCGGCCAGCAGCAGCTCGCGAGCCTCTTCCTTCGCCTTGCGCTCCGCTCCTTTCTCTCGGACGCCCACGTCGCGCTCGCGGTCTTCGACCGACTTCTCCCGCGCGATCACCTCTTCTTCTCGCCCTTCGAGCCGATCCACGAGCGCTTCGGCCTGCGCCTCCCGCCGCTCGAGTCGCTCGAGCAGGTCGTCGAGGGAGGCCGACCCGTCGTCGACGAGAGCCTGGGCCCGCCCCAGAATGGGCGCGGGAAAGCCGAGGCGCCGAGCGATCACGAGGCCGTAGGAACGCCCCGGCCGCCCCTTGATCAACCGGTACGTCGGGGCCATCGCCTCCGAGTCGAACTGCAGGCTGGCGTTCACCACCCCACTCCCCTCGGCATCGAGCGTCTTGAGCGCCCCGAGGTGCGACGTCACGACGGTGAGCCCGCCTCGCGAAGTCAGCTCCTCGAGGACCGCTCGCGACAGAGCCGCTCCCTCGACCGGGTCGGTGCCGGTGCCCATCTCGTCGACCAGGACCAGCGATCGCGAACCCGCGGAGTCGAGGATCTCCCGCAGCGTCTCCAGATGCGCGCTGAACGTCGACAGATCGTCGGCGATCGACTGGCCGTCTCCGATGTCGGCGTAGAGGTCGTCGAAGACCGGCAGCGCGGTGCCCTTCCGCACCGGGGGAACGACGCCGCATTGCGTCAACGCCGCCACGAGCCCGAGCGCCTTCAAGAACACGCTCTTGCCCCCCGTATTGGGGCCCGACACCACCATGGTGCGCTCGGAGGGTGCGAGGACGAGGTCGTAGGGGACGACATCGACGCCCTTGGCCAGCAGACCCGGGTGGCGAGCGCCCACCAGCCGCAGCCCCTCGCCCGGGTCGGGGAGGATCTCCGGCGGATCCGCCCGCCACATCAGGGCCGCCCGAGCCCGTGCCAGAAGGGTATCGAATTCGACCAGTGCCCGAAGCGAGCCGACCAGAGCGGGCGCCAACGGGCGAAGGCGCTCGGAGAAGCCGCGCAGAATCCTCTGGATCTCGCGTTGTTCGTCGCGCTCGAGGTCGCGCAGGTCATTCATCGCCTCGACCGCCACGGGCGGCTCGACGAACACCGTCGCGCCCGTGGCCGACTCGTCGTGCACCACGCCACCCACGTGGCCTCGGCCCTCCCGGCGCAGCGGGATCACATACCGACCGTCCCGCACGGTGACCGAGGCGTCCTCGACCACGAAGCGAGACGGAAGCGTACGGACGTAGCCTTCGAGGGCTCGCACGATCCGTGTGTGTGCCGACCTCGCGGCCGCCCGAATCCGGCGCAGCTCCTTCGACGCGGTATCGAGCATCTCGCCCTGGGCATCGACTGCGCGCGCGATGGCCTGCTCGATGTCGGCGTCGCCCAACAGCCGCGCCCGCACGGGCTCCAGGACGGCGGGTACACTGCCCTCGTCGAGCCCTTCGCCGACCAGGCGCCCCGCCTCGAGCAGGGCACCGAGGCGATGAAGCTCGGTCGGCTCGAGGACGCCGCCGTCGACCTTCATTCGCTGGAGCCCGGGTCGCGGATCGGGAAGGGGCGGCATACCCCAGGACGGCTTCGAATCGCAGAAGGCCATGACCGCCCCCACCCGCGCCAACTCCGCCACCACCCACGCGCGGTCGGTCGACGGACGGAGCCCCGTCAGGGCATCGCGACCCAGGGAGGTCGAAGCTCGCTCACCCACGAGCTCGAGTGCGCTGGCGAGGTCGAGAACCTCGAGGGCGTGGGGGTTCATGCACTCAACCCGCGAGTTCCTCCCGAACGAGGCGGTTGGCCGCTCCGCCGTCGAACCGGCCCTCGAGGCGGGGCATGAGCTGGCCCATCACCGCGCCCATCCCCTGCGCGCCACCGGCTACGATGTCGCGAATCATCTGCCGCACCTCGTCCTCCGCCATGCCCTCGGGCAGATACGGCTCGAGCACCTTCTGCTCCGCCTCCTCTTTTTCGGCGAGCTCTTCGCGGCCTCCGGCACGCATCTGCTCGGCGGCGTCGCGCCGCTGCTTGATCGCCTTCGTGACGACCCGGATCACCAGTTCGTCGTCGGCCTCGGCCCCCGTGTCGATCTCGCGGTTGCGAATCTCGGCGAGGGTGCTCGAAAGGACGACGGTGCGCGCCTTGTCGCGCGCCCGGCGAGCATCGTTGAGGTCGTTCTGGATGCGGGTCTTCAACGGCGAGGCCACGGCGCAACTCCGGTTGAGAAGATCGAGTGGGCGTAAACTAACCCCGGCGGGACCCCGAAAGTAGCCCGAAGACGGGCGACGGATCGAAATCGCCCCCCGTCGACACGCTCGGCCATGGGAACGCCCCCCCGGACCCGACAGTGTGGAGCCCGCCGTCGTTCCCCCGAGCCATGGAGACCCCATGAACACCACTCGTCCGACCCGGCGCTGGACGCCCGCAGGTCCAGGAGCAGGCCGCGCACCGGTCGCTCCCCGACGAACGAACGATCGTCGGTCCCCGGTGTGGGCCGGCCCGCGCGGCCAGGCCCGGCGCATCCAGAGCCGCGGCGGTGGTTGGCTCCTTCCGGAACTCCCACCGCGCGCATCCGACGCGAACGACGAACCCCGCAACACCCCGGCGCTGCACTGCCTTTCGGTTCTCGAGGCCGCGCTCGACGCCCGCTCCGCCCAGGACCGGTGCCGCTGGCTCCGACTCGTGGGCGAAGCTACCCGCTGGGACGGTTGAACAACCCGCTGCACCACTCGCCGTCGCGGTCGACCGTCGCCGCCTCGAAGCCGAGGTCGAGCGCGCCGGCCGACATGATCGCCCACTCGTCGCACGGCACTCCGGAGAGGATCATCCAGCCTCCGGGACGCACGGCCGCCCGGATCCCCGGGAGCAGTCTCTCGAGAATGCCCCGCTGGATGTTGGCCACGACACCGTCGTGAAGCCCGCGGTCGGCCACGTCGTCGGGACCGACCTCGGCATGGTGCACCTCGACGCGGTCGCCGACGCCGTTCGCGGCGACGTTGTCTCGCGCAGTAGGGATCGCCAGCGCATCGGCCTCCAGGGCCGCCACGTGTCCCGCTCCGAGTAGGGCCGCTGCGATCGACAACACGCCCGACCCCGCACCCACGTCGAGAATCCGGTCTCCCGGGCGAACGACGGCGTCGAGCAGCCGCAGACACCCCCTCGTGGTGCCATGCTCCGCGTTGCCGAAGGCCAGCCCGGGGTCGACGGTGATCACGAGATCGGCCGTCCCCGCCTCGGGATCGCACCACGATGGCGTGACGATGAGACGCGGTGTGATGCGCCGAGGCTGGAGACCTCGCTTCCATAGTTCGGCCCAGTCGCCGTGCTCCTGCCAACCGACCTCGACGTCGACGCCACCCGGCGGCAGGAAGGCGGCGACGCGGTCCCGCCAGCTCCGTGGGTCGTCCGTATCGACGTCCCCCGCAGCCAGGTGGGTGACCCACCAGCCCTCGTCGTACTGCACCGCCCGACCGCCCAGCGACAGGAGCGCGTCGGCGACGAGCCCCTCGTCGGGCACGCCGTCGCGCGCCCGAGCCCGCACCACGAGCCAACGCGCCGGCACGGTCATCCGCCGGTGAACGCCTCCTTCACGCGCGACCAGAAGCCGCGGCCCTCGTCGTCCTGGATCCGCTCCGGGGCCGCCTCCTCGACCTCGCGCAGGTCCTCGAAGATCTCTCGCTGCCGGGCGCTCAGATTGCGCGGGGTGAAGACGGCCACACGGACGAGCAGGTCACCCCGAGCGGACTCCTGAAGATGGGGTAACCCCTGCCCTCGCACCCTCAGCACCGTGCCCCCCTGGATACCGGCAGGAATCGAGAGCTTCACCTGGTCTTGAACCCCCGCTACACGCACGTCGTCACCAAGCGCCGCCTGCGTGAAGGTGATCGGGAGCTCCGTGATCAGATCCGCGCCCTGGCGGACGAACCGAGGATCGTCTTCGACGTCGAGCAGGACGATCACGTCGCCACGCGGGCCGCCGCGGGCGCCGATGCTCCCTTCGCCTCGAAGGGTGATGTAGTTCTCGGAGGTGACGCCCGGAGGCACCTCGACCTTGATCTCCTTTTCGGAGCGCACGCGACCGTCGCCGTTGCAGCGGGTACACGGCTCCTCGATCAGGCGACCCTCTCCGCCACACCGCCGGCAGGGCTGGACCGACACCATGCGGCCCATCAGCCCCTGCATGACCACGCGCTCCTCGCCCGCCCCGCCGCAGGTGGGGCATGTGACGGGGATCGTGCCCGGGGCCGCACCGGATCCTCCACAGGTATCGCATACGTCGAGCACGCCCACCTTCACCGTGCGCGTGACACCCGTCACGACCTCGGGGAGGGTGAGAGGGAGGCGGATCTTGAGACTCTGACCCTTGCGCGGACCCGACCGCTGGCCGCGGCTCCTCTGCTGTCCGAACAGGTCTCCGAGGCCGCCGAATCCACCGAAGTCCCGCATGAAGACCTCGATGGCGTCGCTGAAGTCGAAGCCGGGGCCGGGTCCTGCGCCGGGGTGCCCCTTCAGACCCTGTTCCCCGTAGCGATCGTACATCTGCCGCTTCGCCGGGTCGCGGAGCACCTCGTAGGCCTCGGTGATCTCCTTGAACTTCTCTTCGGCCGCCTTGTCGCCGTCGTTCCGGTCGGGATGGTACTTCAGGGCGAGCTTGCGATAGGCCTTCTTGATGGCCTCGGCGTCGGCGTCTCGCGACAGGTCGAGGCGCTGATAGAAATCAGACATGCGGGGGAGCGTGGCCTTCTATGAGGGGGTCAGAAGGTCGGAGACCATGCGCGACGTGTAGTCGACGATGGCGATGACCTTCTCGTAGGGCATGCGGGTGGGGCCGATGACGCCGATCACACCCTTCATGCCACCGGCGCGATACTCCGCGGTCACGAGGGTGAAATCCGAGAGGAGCTCCGAGCGATGCTCGGCCCCGATGGTGATCTTTAGACCCCCTCCATGCTCCCGGGATCCAAGGGCCGCAGCGAGCAGATCCCGCCGCTCCGTGAGTTCGATCAGGCTCTTCAGCCGCTCGCCGGTGGTGAACTCCGGCTGTGAGGCGAGTACGCTGGCCTGACCCAGGTGCACGTGTCCCGCGTCGCCGCTCGACCACTCGACGAGTTCCGCGCCGGACTCCATGAAGATGTTCAGGAGCTCGCCCGTGGAGTCGTCGCCAGGCGCGGCATCGCGCAGCCGATCCGGGAGCGACGACCGGAGCTCGGCCAGAGTCAGTCCCGCCAGCCGCTCGTTGAGGAGCATGGCGAGCGTGACCAGGGTGTCCTTGGGCACCTCGCCCGGGAGATCGACATACACGGTACGAATCAGCCCGGATCGAATCGTGGCGACCAGGAGGACCGTATCGCTCGACACCTGGATCAGGTCGAGCTTCTCGAGCACGGCATCGTCGAGCTTCGGGACCACGGCGAGGCCCAGTTCGAACGACAGCAGACTGAGGGCCCGGGTGGCGCGCCGTACCATGCGCTCCACCGCAGAGCTGCCCGAGCCCTCGAGCGCCTGCTGGATGCGCTCCCGCTCCGCCTCGCTCAGGTCGGCCGGCCGCATCACCTGATCGACGAAGAACCGGTAGGCGAGATCGGTTGGAACGCGCCCCGCCGAAGTATGCGGATGGAAGAGGTACCCCTTCTCTTCGAGGTCGCTCATCGTGTTGCGCACGGTCGCGGGAGACACACCGAGTCCATGGCGACGAGATACCGTCCGACTCCCCGCCGGCTCGGCCGTGTCGACGTACTGGCGCACGACGGCCTCGAGAACCTGCCGCTCCCGGGGCGAAAGCCCGTGGATGCGCGGCGACTCGGAGTCGGATTCGTGCATGCGTACGCTCCCTCTGTCGACTCGATCGGCCCCCCGTCGAGACCGATCCAGGAAGATCGGAGCCGAGCCGTCGATGGGTCAACTGCTCGGGTCGCCGTCGGGCGAGCCCCCGGCCCGGCACGAGGGATCCCGATCACAGGCCCGATCGAGCTCGACGGTCAGCCGATCCAGCGTGAGCCAGCCTACGGGCGACAACACGATGCGACCGTCGCCTTCATGGGCCCGCCCGTCGGCCTTCCAGGCCTCGACGACGCGCGCGCACGCCCCGTCGGGCCCCCAGAAGACCGGCAATCCGGCCGAGGTGCGGAGGCCCAGCCAGATGGTTTCGAGGCGTCGGGCCTGGGGATCGAGGCTCTCTCGATCGGCAATCGCGGATCGGCCGTCCAATGCGGCCGCCCGATAGTCTTCCCACTCCCGGGTATTCCACCGCCGTTCGGTCCCGGTGAAGCTGTGCGCGCCATTGCCGAGGCCGAGATAGGCGGACCCGTTCCAGTACGCGCTGTTGTGGCGGGACCGATGGCCGGGCCGGGCGAAGCTGGACACCTCGTAGTGCTCGTACCCCTCGGCGCGGAGGCGCTCACTCGCCTCCAGGAACTCCTCGGCGTAGCGACCGTCGTCGGCCATGACGATGCGCCCCTCGGCTACACCCCGCCCGAGCGGTGTGGCCGACTCGGCGGTGAGCCCGTACAGGCTGAGGTGGGGCACGTCGAGCGCCAGCACCCGATCGAGATCGTAGGCCCAGTCGCGCTCGACCCCGTCCGGAAGCCCGAAGATCAGATCGACGCTGATCTCGGTGAAGCCGGCCTCCCGCGCCGTCTCCAGCGCGCGCGCCGATCCCTCGGCTCCGTGGAGTCGGCCCATCCACCGCAGCACCGTGTCCTGGAAGCTCTGCGTGCCGAACGAGAGACGATTCACCCCGGACGCCCGCCAGCCTCTCCCGACCTCGGGCGTGAAGCTCTCCGGGTTGGCCTCGGCGGTCCATTCCGACCGGTCGGGATCGATGCGTTCCACCCCGACGACGTCGGCCAGGGCGGCCATCGCGTCGGGGCCCAGCAACGAGGGAGTCCCACCCCCGACGTACAGGGTGTCGAGGGTCGAGGCGACCTCGAAGCGCCCCTCGGCCGCCACCCACCGCCACTCCGCCGCCAGCGCTTCGGCCCAGGGCGAAGGGGTGGCCGCCGACCGCACCGACACTGCGAAGTCGCAATAGAAGCAGCGCCGCGCGCAGAAGGGTGCGTGGACGTAGATCGACGAGACGGCGACGCCGTTCACGGTTCGAGCCGCCGCAGGACGCCCCCGTGTTCGCGTGCGATCCGTCCGCCGATCTCGAGTCGCGTCAGCGCCCGGAGTACGGTGACCGTCGGCAGGTCGAGCCGCCCCACGAGCCCCTCCACCGTAGCGGGCCCGGCGGAAAGGGCGTCGAACACGAGCCGCGCCGACGGATCGTGAATCGGGGGCAACGGGGTCTCGGCGAGAAGGGCACCGATCGCCCCGACCCGATCCAGCACGTCCTGGAGTTCGAGCACCGGCGCACACCCGTCGCGGATCAGCTGGTTGGAGCCGCGATGCCCCGGCCGGTCGATCGGACCCGGGACCGCGGCAACCTCACGACCGAGGCGCCGGGCGTGAGCCGCCGTACTCAGCGCCCCGCTCCGCTCCCCCGCCTCCACGACGACCACCAGGTGCGCCAGCGCGGCGATGATCCGGTTCCTGCGCGGGAAGTGGAACGCACGGGCGGGCGTCCCCGGCGCCCACTCGCTCACGATCGACCCCCCCGTGGAGAGGATCTTCCGGTACAGACGCCGATGCGACGTCGGGCGGGCGCGTTCGACCCCGCCCCCGAGGACCGCGAGGGTGTAGCCCCCTTGCTCGAGAGCTCCGGCATGCGCCTCTCCGTCGACGCCGAGGGCCATGCCCGAGACGACGGGAATCCCTTGGCGCGCCAGGCCGCGCGCGAGATCGCGCGCCGCACGTCGACCGTACTCCGACGCCCGCCTCGAGCCGACGATGGCGACTCCGAGAGCGGAATCGGGCACCATGGCCCCGCGCACGAAAACGACCGGTGGTGGATCCGGGAGGTTTCGCAGCGCGGCGGGGTAGTGGCCGTGGTGCCACCCGACGGCCCGAATCCCCCGTCGGCGGCAGGCTTCCAGGACCCGATCCGCAACCTCGTCGGGGACCACCGTCGCCCTGTGGAGACCGAGAAGGGGGGACGCGCGTGGATGCTCGAGCAGGGCGTTCGCCGACCCGACGGCGTCGATCGCCTCGCGGAGACGGGTCGGGCCCACGCCCTCGGTGTGCACCCATCGGATCAGGGCGCGCAGCTCGCCGTCCTCGGCCACCGAGCGCTCCTCACGCGCCCCGGTCGTCGAGGCCCCACCCGCCGCTTCGTTCAGCTCCACGGGTCGGCGGAAGCCTCTTCGGCGCTCGTCTCGGCCTCCTCGGCGCGGCGCGAGCGATCCGCCTGCTCCCACAGCGCCTCGAGGAGCTCCGGGAGCCCTCGACGGCTGACGGACGACGCCACGAACTGGCCCCAGGCGGAGGGTGCCTCGACGCGGGGGGGGTCGCGGTCGCCGAGAAGGTCGGCCTTGGTCAGCACGAGGCAGTGGGGCTTCGCGGCGAGCGCGGGCGAGTAGTTGGCCAATTCGTCTCGAAGGCGGTCGTAGTCCGACTGGGGTGTCTCGGAGTCGAGCGGTACCATGAGCGCGAGGGTCCGGGTGCGCTCCACATGGCGAAGGAACTGGTGCCCCAGCCCCTTCCCCTCGTGGGCCCCCTCGATGATCCCCGGAATGTCGGCGATCACGAAGGTGCGGAAGCCCGACATGTCGACCACCCCCAGGTTCGGCTTCAGCGTCGTGAAGGGGTACGCGGCGATCTTCGGGCGCGCTCGGGACACCGACGACAGGAACGTGGACTTGCCGGCGTTCGGCTCCCCGACGAGTCCGACGTCGGCAATGAGCTTGAGCTCCAGCTCCACCCGGCGCTCCTCGCCCTCGGCGCCCGGTTCCCATCGTCGAGGCGCCTGATGGGTGGCCGTGGCGAAGCGGGCGTTGCCGCGCCCCCCACGCCCCCCCTTGGCGATCACCAGGCGATCGCCTTCCTCCAGCAATTCCCCGAGGACCTCCTCCGACTCGGCGTCGCGGGCGACCGTACCGGGCGGAACCTTGAGCTCCAGGTGCGCGCCACTCCGGCCCGTCTTGTTGCTCCCCATGCCGTGCTGGCCGCGCTCGGCCTTGTAGTGCCGCCGGTAGGAGTAGTCCAACAAGGTGGTCAGCTGTCCGTCGGCGACGAGGATCACATCACCGCCGCGACCGCCATCACCTCCGTTCGGTCCCCCTCTCGGCACTCCACTCTCGCGACGGAACGACTCGGCGCCCGACCCTCCCGTACCCGCCGCGACCTCGATGACCGCACGATCGACGAACATCTCACCCCTCTCCTGAACGTGTAGACTCCCGCCTCTCGAAACGCGCGCGAACTCGCGTCCAGACGTCGGCGGCCTGCTCCCGGAGTTCCGGCGGGGTCGCCACCTCGACGGACTCGGCTTCCGCCAGAGCCAGGTGCAGGGCCGCTTCGACCTCCTCGGCCGAGGCGCCGGCATGGAGGGCGCCCCGCAGATGGGAGTGCAGTTGCCGGGGCGCATTCTGCACCGCGAGGAGCGCGACGATACACAGCTCCCGTCGTTCGAGCGCCAGCCCCGGACGCCCGATCACCTTGCCGTACCCCTCGGTCAGCATCCACCGGTCGACATCGGGATGGAGGGCCGAGACGTTGTCGCGCAGCCCCTCGTAGGCACGCCCATACACGGTGCGGCACGCGAGTTCTCCGCGCGTCGCCCACCCCTCCGGATCGAAGCCCTCGTCGCTGGGGGCGAGGTCCGGGCGCACCTCTCTCCACTGCCGCAACGCGTTCAGCGCCCCGGGAAAGCCGATGAAGAGGTAGCTCTGGAGGATCGCCTCCTCCACCTCGGTCGAAGCGGTGACCGCATCCGCCTCGGCCAACCGCTCGGCGATCCTCGGTGGGCGCTGGAGGCCGACGGCTGCCGACAAGCGGACCAGCGCCGCCACGTCGGGCGCGAGCCTACTCGCCACGCGCCGTCTCCACGAGTGCGGCGACGCCGAAATCGGCCTCCAGCCGCCCCGCGTCCTCGCCACGGGTGTTGTAGACGGTCGGTCGCCGGAACGGTGCGACGGCGTCGTCGCTGCTCGGCTCCGTCAGCCCGAGCGCGTCCAGGATGCGAACCAGGGCCACGTCGGCGGCCCGCCACCCGCCGTCTTCGACCTTCAGCGCGAGCCCCCACCCCGTGGCCGGCATGCCGGCCCCGTACACGCCCTCGGCACCGACCTTGGCGAACACGGCCCCCCCCGTCGCTCCCATGACGGCCGTATCGAGTCGGTCCACCCCCGCCACCATCTCCGGGTGTCGCGTCATGGCCCCGACCACGCGACCGGCGGCGCCGTCGGCAGAGGAAGCAGCGGCCAACCGGGCGAAGGCAACGGAGATGCGGTCGAGGGGGGTCCGGAAGCACACCACGCCACAGCCGTCGACGCCCGTTTCGAGGTCGTCGATCGGCAGACCCGTCCAGCGCGCGACCTCGCGGGTCACCCGCTCCTGGACCGGGTGGGTCGGCCGATGATAGTCGCCGGTCGGCCATCCGTGGTGCACGGCCAGCGCGAGCATGCCCGCATGTTTCCCCGAGCAGTTGCTGTCGAGGGCATCGGGCCGTCGCCCCTCGTCTGCGATCCGGACCCCCTCCTCGGGGCGGAGCGGGGGGTGGCCGCCGCACGCCAGCGCCGAGCGATCGAGCCCGACACGGTGGAGCAGTGCCTCGGCCACCGACCGGTGTCGTGCCTCCGAGTTGTGCGACGCACAACACAAGGCCAGTTCTTCATCGCTCATTTCGAATCGATCCACGACGCCGTCGTCCACGAGGGGCAGCGCCTGAAAGGGCTTCGCGGCCGACCGGAAGAAGGTGGGCCACTCCGGCTCACCCATCGACCAGACCACCTGCCCGCGTTCATCGGTGACCACCGCGTGCACGCGATGCACCGATTCGATCCAGCCGCCCCGTCGGAGCAGCACTCGACCTGCGGGATTGTGCGAATTCTGGGACATGCCGGGGCGCGGCGGAATGGAGGCGTGGGACCTATTGAACGCTCGAGACGATCTGCCACGACAACCGGGTGGCTAGAACGAGCAGGAGGAGGGCGAACAGTACGCGAAGTCGGTCGGCCCCCAGGCGGCGATTCAGCCGGACCCCGAGGCGCGCCCCGATGATCGCCCCCGGGACCAGAGCGAGGGCCAGCGGGAGGAGAATCAGTCCGACCGCGCCGGAGGGCATCGACGGCGGCGCGTCGGCCAGCGCGTACGAGACGGCGCCCGACGTGGCCGACAGCGCGACGACGCCCATCGAAGCCGCCGCGAGTTTCGTCAGGTCGATCCGGACGCCGTAGACGAGAAACGGGATCGCGAGCAGCCCTCCCCCGACGCCCAGCAGCGACGAGAGGAGCCCCGCTGCGATCCCTCCCAGCACCAGGAACGCGAGGCCTCGCCGCTCTTCTTGCAGGGCGCGTATCTCGGCGGCACGCGTCCCGACCAGCATGCGGATCCCGACGGCATAGAGGAACAGGGTGAACCCTCCCCTCAGCACGACTTCGGGCAGCTCCGGAGCGAGCCGACTCGCGAGCACCGCGGCGACGGCGGCGGCACCGCCCATCCGGGCCACGATGCTCCAGGGTACCCCACCCGAGCGATGGTACCCCCACAGGGCGGCGAGCGAGGTCGGCACGATCACTGCGAGGGAGGTGGCGTGCGCAACGACCACGACCGCACCCTCCGGGATCTCGAGACCGCTCCACCCCGGGGCGTCGAGCACCGTATACAGAAACGGCACCAGGACGGCGCCGCCTCCGATCCCGAACAGTCCGGCGAGCCCGCCCCCGAAAAAGCCGAATGCAGCCGAGGCAGCCAGGGCCTCGGGGGTCAACGGCTCTCCGGAACCGAGTCGCTCGCCTCGGCGATCGCGGTCGGGGCCTCCTCGACCACCACCGCCCCCTCGGCTTCGCGAGCCGAGGCGATGAGGGCACGCATCGTCGTGGCCTCGTTCATGACGTCGAGGGCCCGCATGAGCTGTCGATCGTAGCGCATCAGGCGGCGGAACTGACCTGCCTCACCAAATGCCTGCAGCGCGATCTCGCGCTCCAGCTGGTAGCGGATGTAGCGCGAAGCGTCCTCGAACACGGCGTCCTCCAGTTCGACGCCGGCGGACTCCAGATCCGACCGCAGCGCCGCCATTTCGGCCGGTCCAACCGGGAAGTCCTCCGAGAGCCCCGGCCGTTTCTGGATGAGGTCGACGACGTGGTTGAACAGGGCGGCCGTGAAGCCACCTCCGCCGCGATACAAGGCTCGGTACGCTCCGAGTTCGACGGTGGTGAGGGTGTCGGGCATGACCTCCACATCGGGCACGATTCCCCCACCTCCATACAACGGCCGACCCGCCATGGATCGGAATACCGGCCGTTCACGCTCGGCCGCGATCGGGAACGCGGCGCCGGTCAAGGCGATCACCCCGCGGTCGATTCCGCGCGACTCGTCTTCGGCATCCTGGTCGATGAGCCGTCCGACCGGTGTGTACCAGCGGGCGGTGGTCAGCCGGAGCACGTTGCCCCCGCTGAGCGGGAACAGCGTCTGGACCGACCCCTTGCCGAAGGTGGTCGTGCCCACGAGCACGCCGCGGTCGTAGTCCTGAAGCGCGCCCGCCACGATTTCGGAGGCGCTCGCGCTCCGCCCGTCGACGAGCACGACGACGGGGAGTCCCGGAAACGCGGGTCGGCCCGAGGCCTCGTAGCGGGCCGACTGTCCGGCGCCACGCCCCCGGGTCTCCACCACCGTGGACTCGTCACCGACGAACAGCTCGGTCACTCCGATCCCCTCTTCGAGTAGCCCCCCGGGATTGCCCCGCAGGTCGAGGATGAGCCCGCGCAGGGTTTCGGCGCCGAGGGAATCGACGGCTGCCCGGATCTCGTCGTGCGCCGTCCTGCTGAACGACTGGAGGGGCACGTAGCCGATGTCGCCTTCCAGGCGCTCGGCGAAGGGCACGGCGCGCAGCAGGATTTCAGCCCGCTCGAGTTCGAACGGAATCGGATCCGCGACGCCAGGACGCCCCATGCCCACCTCGACCGAAGTGCCCGGCTCACCGCGTAGCAACTCGACCACGGCGTCGACATCGACCCCTTCGACGTCACGCCCGTCGATGGTGACGAACCAGTCGCCGGGCCGGATGCCGGCCCGGGCGCCCGGGGTGCCCGGGATCGGGTTCATCACGGTCACCCGCCCGTCGCGGGGCAGCACCTCGAGACCCACACCGCCATAGTCGCCCTGGGTCTGGATGCGCACGTTTTCGTACGCACGCGCCGAGATGAACGACGTGTTCGGGTCCCCGAGTTCGTCCAGCAACCCGTCGATGGCGGCCTGATAGACGTCACCTCGGTCGACTTCCTCGACGAACTGGTCCGACACGTAGTCGACGACTTCCTGGAAGAGCCGAACCTGGGAGTACACGTTCTCCTCGCGGGCGACCCCTTCCTGCAGGAACCAGCCACCCAGTAGGGTCGCCCCCCCGAGAACCATGAATGGTGCGATCCGACCTGCGCGCATGTGCAATTCCGCGTTCGAGGTCTCGCATCGACGAGACCGTGATCCCCTCTTGAAGCTACGACCCCGTTCGAGTCCGGAAGGTTTCTGGGAAGGCCTCCCGCAGCACGCCCTGCAGCTCCGCCTGGATCTCCGCGACGCCGCGCCCCGCATCCACGAGACGGACGCCGTCCATCTCGACCGCAAGCGCGCGGTACCCCGCCCCGAC
The DNA here is from genome assembly GCA_028279425.1 of Longimicrobiales bacterium. Classification (GTDB taxonomy): domain Bacteria; phylum Gemmatimonadota; class Gemmatimonadetes; order Longimicrobiales; family Gaopeijiaceae; genus Gaopeijia. Next base: position 27,141 of record JANQNV010000155.1, read on the forward strand.
GCGCTCGAGGAACGACACCCCCTCCTGTTCGATCCGGTCCGGCGCCGACCCCTCCCGCGCCTGCCGGCGCACACCGTCGGCCACCGGAAGGTCCAGCACCACCGTCAGATCAGGGCGGCGCCCCCCCGTGGCGAAGGCGTTGAGCCGACGCACCTCCCCGAGGTCGAGTCCGCGTCCGTACCCCTGATACGCGAAGGTACTCAACTCGAACCGATCGGCGAGCACGACCTGCCCCCGCCGAAGCGCCGGGTCGACCACCTCCCGCACGAAGACCGAGCGCGCTCCCAACATGAGGAGCAGCTCGGTCTCGGGGGGCATGCCGCCCTCCCGCTGCTCGAGGAGCACCGTGCGCACCGCCTCGCCGACGGAGGTGCCGCCGGGCTCCCGAGCCGCGACGTGGTCGACGCCGATCTCGCCAAACCACGCCGACAGGAGCCGCACCTGTGTGGTCTTCCCGGCTCCCTCCACCCCCTCGACGACGATGAACGGAGGGGAACTCACCGGTCGTAGTGGCTCGTCACTCGTCGTAGTCCTGACCCAGGTGCGTGATCTGGTCTTCGCCCATCATCCAGCGGAGCGTGTTCTTCAGCTTCCAGTGTTGGATGAAGATGTCGTGCTCAGGATAAAGTCCCGGAAGGGTTTGCGGAGCCTTGAAGTAGAAGGACAGCCACTCCTGAATGCCGCTCATGCCGGCGCGAGAGGAGAGGTCGAGAAAGAGCGCGAGGTCGAGCACGATGGGCGCGGCGAGGATGGAGTCGCGGCAGAGGAAATCGACCTTGATCTGCATCGGATATCCCAGCCAGCCGAAGATATCGATGTTGTCCCAGCCCTCCTTGTTGTCTCCACGCGGCGGGTAGTAGTTGATCCGCACCTTGTGGTAGAGGTCCTCGTAGAGCTCGGGGTACATCCTGGGCTGCAGGATGTGATCGAGGGCGCCGAGCTTCGACTCCTCCTTGGTCTTGAACGACGCCGGATCATCGAGCACCTCACCGTCGCGGTTGCCGAGGATGTTGGTCGAGAACCAACCTCGGAGCCCCAGCATCCGGGCCTTGAACCCCGGCGCCAGGATCGTCTTCATCAGCGTCTGGCCCGTCTTGAAGTCCTTGCCGCCGATCGGGACACCTCGCGCGATCGCCTCGTTTTCGAGCGCGGGAAAGTCGGCCGACAGGTTCGGGGCACCGTTGGCGTAGGGCACGCCCTCCATGATGGCCGCGTAGGCGTAGAGCATGGAGGGGGCGATGGCCGGGTCGTTCTCCTCCATCGCCCGCTCGAAGGCCTCGAGCGTTTCGTGCTGGGGACCCGGGCGGAGGAAGATCTCCGTCGAGCCGCACCAGACCATCACCAAACGGGCGCAGTCGTTGTCTTCCTTGAATCGGCGGATGTCGGCCCGAATCTGTTCGGCGAGGTCCCGCTTGGTGGCGCCGGCCTTCACATTGGGCCCGTCGAGCTTCTTGACGTACTCCGGGTCGAAGGCGGCCGACATCGGCTTGATCGACGACAAGAAGTCCTTGATCGGATCGAGATGCTCGTGACGATCGAGGACGCCCGCGTTCACGGCGCTCTGGTATCCGTCGTCGGCGATGGGGTCCCACGCCCCGAACACCAACCGATCGAGCGGCACCAGGTCGACGAAGTCGCGGATCAGCGGTGTACGGTCTTCGTTCCGCTTTCCGAGCCGGATCGTCTGCATCTGGGTCAGGCTGCCGATGGGAGCCGCGAGCCCCCGGCGCACCGACTCCACCCCCGCTACGACGGTGGTGGCCACTGCCCCGAATCCGGGCAGGAGAACACCCAACTTGCCGTCGGACGGACGAACCTCAGGACGCTCCTTCACGATAGTACCCGCTCCATGAATCGGTGGATGATCAAGTCAGGATGATGCGACTCTGCGCGCCTTCGTCGAGGCCCTTCGCGATCGTCTCGTTCACCTTCTGAACGATCTTGTCGAAGTTGGCCTGGGCCGCGACCAGCCGCTGGTAGGTGGCGTTGGTCTGAAGCGTGGACACGGCCTCTTCGTAGGCGCGTGCCGTCTCTTCATCGGGCTCCTGCCCGGCCCGCAGAGCCGCGGTGATCGTTCCTTCGAGGCGCTCGAGGACCGATCGCTGCTCCGCGATGGCCCGATCGTCGTCAGCCGCACTCGCCGCGCGCCGAAGGGCCTGATACTCGTCGGTGCGCGCGAGAGAATTCCCGAGGCTGCGCGCCATCTCCATGATGCCGGACATCGTCAACTCCATTGAAAGAGGCGGAGACCCTGGACGGCGGGTCTATGAATACGGTGTGCGGTGGGCAGAAACGAATCGCGGCCGTCCCGTGAGGTCCCGATGGACCCGGGCGCCTTCGAACTCCGACCGCGCCTCCATGCGGTCGCGGAGCGTCTCCGCCTGCCCGAGACCCACCTCGACGGCGAAGAGCCCTCCCGACGCAACAGCGGCGGCAGCGCCATCGACCAGCGACTGCAGTACACTCAACCCGTCGGCGTCGGCGAACAATGCCTGGGCCGGTTCCCACTCCCGGACCTCGGGTTCGAGGCCGTCGGCCTCCTCGGCCCCGACATAGGGGGGGTTGGACACGACGACGTCGAAGCGTTCGCCGGCGCGTACGGGACCGAATCCAGGCCCCGTCCGAAACTCGAGGCGCGAGGCCTCCACCAACGCCCCCGCCACCAGCGCGTCGGCGTTGGCGCGGGCCACCTCGAGCGCTCCGGCGCTGACGTCGGTGGCGACGACGCGTTCGAACGGCCCCTCGGCGAGGAGCGAGAGCGCGATACACCCCGACCCCGTACCGATGTCGATCGCGCGGAGCCCCGCTCGATCACCCGCCCAGTCCAACACGATCTGGACGAGTTCTTCGGTCTCGGGCCGCGGGATCAACACCCGCCGATCGACCGCGAGGTCGAGCTCGCGAAAGCCCTGGCGCCCGATGATGTATTGCAGGGGCTCGCGCGCACCGCGTCGCCGGATCAGCGGGCGAAAGGCCGACAGCTCGTCGGGGGTGAGCGGACGGTCGTATTGGAGATACAGCTGAAGGCGAGTCGTGCCGAGCGCGTGGGCGAGCAGATGCTCCGCATCGAGGCGGCCCGTCTCGACCCCCCGGTCCTGGAGCCAGGGCCCACTCCAGCGGATGATCCGCATGACCGTCCAGGGGCCGGACGCATCGTCCGACGACCTCGTCGCGGCGGAATCGACCGCACCGGGCGAGGTCACGACGCCTCCTCCATCCGCTCCTCCTGAGCCGCGAGCCGGAGCGCTCGGACGAACGGGTCGAGGTCGCCGTCCATCACGGCGTCGAGGTTGTACACCGACAGCGAGATGCGATGGTCGGTCACGCGGCTCTGGGGGAAGTTGTAGGTGCGGATCTTCGCGGAGCGGTCTCCCGACCCGATCTGACTGCGCCGCTCGGCGGCGCGCTCCGCGTCGCGCTCGCTCATCACCTGATCGAGGAGGCGCGAACGCAACACCTTCATGGCCTTGGCCTTGTTCTTGTGCTGCGACTTCTCGTCCTGACAGCTCACCACGAGTCCCGTCGGGATGTGCGTGATCCGGACGGCCGAATCGGTGGTATTGACGGACTGACCACCCGGCCCCGACGATCGGAACACGTCGATCCGCAGATCGTTCGCATCGATGGCGACGTCGACCTCCTCGGCCTCGGGCAGCACGGCGACCGTGGCCGCCGACGTGTGAATCCGTCCCTGACTTTCGGTCTCCGGGATGCGCTGCACCCGGTGCACACCGCTCTCATACCGCAGGCGACCGTAGGCGCCCCGCCCCGTGACCGTCAGAACCGCCTCGCGAACGGCTCCCGGTATCCCCTCGGAGCGCGTAAGCAACTCCACCGTCCACCCCAGGCGCTCGGCGTAGCGCGTGTACATCCTCATGAGATCGGAGGCGAAGAGGCCCGCCTCGTCTCCACCGGTGCCTGCGCGGATCTCGAGCACGGCGGGCCGATCGTCCATCGGGTCCTTCGGGAGCAACAACTCGCGGACGTCTTCGAGGAGAGGCGCGATACGCCCCTCGAGGTCGCGAACCTCCTCCTGGGCGAGTTCGAGCATGTCGCCCTCGCTGGACTCGGCCATCTCGCGGGCCCCGTCCAGTTCTTCGAGGAGGCGCCGCAGAGTCTCCCCCGCCCGCACCGCGGGTTCGACCGCCGCACGCTCCTGCCCCAGGACGCGGAGGCGGTCCGGATCCTTGAGGACCGAGGGGTCGGCGAGCTGCTCGTCGAGTTCGGCGAACCGCCGCCCCACCTCGGCGAGGCGGTCGAGGAGTCGCGGATCCGGATCGACGCTACTCACGGGTGGAGAACGACAGCGGCCCCTCCCGACGGATGCGAGTCGAGAAGGCTGTTGAAGAAGTAGGGCGGGCATGACGACGGGGTCTTCGGGCTCCAGGCAAGGCGGAGCCCCGACGACGTAGCCGTAGCTACGGCTATGCCTTCGCCCTCTCGCCTTGATGCTGGGCCCATGGCGCTCCCAATCATGCTCGCCCTACTTCTTCAACAGCCTTCCAGGGAGGGACCGTCCGCCTCAGCTGCCGGTCTTCGCGTACTTGCGCTTGAAGCGCTCGACCCGGCCTGCGGTATCGACCAGTCGCTGCTTGCCCGTGTAGAACGGGTGGCAGACCGAGCAGATCTCGACGTGGATCTCCGGGCTGGTGGACTTGGTCAGAATCGTGCTTCCGCACGCGCAGACGATCGTCGAATCGCTGTATTCGGGGTGGATGCCCTGCTTCATGGTCGTCTCCGGTACTGAATCGAACGGGCCCGCCGCCAGGTCGATCGAGCGACCCTGCACCGAGCCCGGGGGGTGCGCGACGTGAAATCGCCGGTCCCTGTGTAGCCCGGAGAATATATCAGGCCGCTCGCGGGCGATCAACGGGGCGGCGGATCGGTGCGAGCCCGCCGAAGAGGGCGGCACAGGCGGCGATTCGCGGCATCCACCACGCCGCCCACGAGGGCCCCGGGGGGTCGCGCATCGAGGTGACCTCGACCACCTCCCACCCCGGTGCATGGGGTGGCACCAGGAGCCGTCTCCCTCCGAAGGGATCGATTCGCTCCGTCCGGCCGTTGTTGCCCACCCGCACGGCCCCCAGCCCGGATTCGACGGTTCGCCAGGCCAGGTGGGCCGGGTGCTGGTGGAATGCCGCGGAGCGGGTCCACCAGGGGGCCTCTGCCAGCCATGCGTCGTTGGTGACGTTCACGATCGCACGAACTCCACTCGCGACGAGCCCGCGGACGAGATCCGCATACGCCGACTCGAGGCAGATGAGCGGCCCGACCATCGCACCGTTCGGCAGCCGGAGCGGAGTGGGTGCGCGCCCGGGCTCGACGCTCGCCTGAGGCCGAGGCGTCCATTCCACTCCGGGCACCAGCCGTACCTTCCGGGCGACCGGCCATCGCTCCTCCGGATCGGTCGACGCCAGAAACAGAGCGTTCGAGCCCCGCCCCCGACCTTCGGCGAACGCCCCCACCAGCACCGGCGCCGCGAGCGCCGACGACCAGCGGGAGACGGCTCGGCGGGTGTCCGCCGCACCGGGACCGTCGATCACGGCGGGAACCGCCGTTTCCGGAAGGACCACCGCATCGATCTCGCCTCGGCTCGCCCCCGCGGCCACGATGTCGGCGACGAGGGCGTCGATCGTCGCGACCGACCGCCGGTGGGCCTCGTCGGGATCGCCTCGCTTGACCGCGAGTGACACGT